>SLNX01000095.1 GCA_007132825.1 Bacteroidales bacterium
AAGAAGCTTTGTGATCCCTTTCTTAATGTTCGATGCAGGAACTTCAACAACCCTGTGGTTGGCCTTAATGGCATTCCTTATTCTTGTCAGATAATCTGCAATTGGATCTGTTATCATTGCTCGAGTTAAATAATATATTGATATTAATGTTTTCCTTACCAGCTTGCTTTGGTTACTCCGGGTATCAGACCTTTATTGGCCATTTCCCTGAAGTTGATACGTGAGATGCCAAACTGGCGCATATACCCTTTCGGTCTGCCAGTTAGCTGGCAGCGGTTATGCAAGCGCACAGGTGACGCATTCTTAGGAAGTTTTTGCAGACCTTCCCAATCACCTTTTTCTCTCAGTTCAGCCCTCTTGGCTGCATATTTAGCAACTAATTTTGCTCTTTTAAGCTCTCTGGCTTTCATGGATTCTTTTGCCATGCTCTGTCCTATTTATTCTGGTTTTTAAATGGTATTCCAAATTCACGCAATAAAGCGAAAGCTTCTTTATCGGTTCCGGCTGTTGTAACGAAATTGATGTCCATCCCGTTGATTTTGTTGACCTTGTCGATATTAATCTCCGGGAAGATGATTTGTTCCGGCACTCCCAGCGAATAATTTCCGCGCCCGTCGAATCCTTTTTCATTGATCCCTTTGAAGTCGCGGATCCTGGGAAGTGATACAGATACGAGCCTGTCAAGGAACTCATACATTTTATCGCCGCGCAGTGTAACACGAACACCAATTGGCATGCCTCTTCTCAGCTTAAAATTTGAGATATCGAGTTTTGACTTGGTGGGCACTGCTTTTTGTCCCGACACCAATGTCATCTCCTCAATAGCATGATCGATGATTTTTTTATCCGTAATGGCATCGCCTACACCCTGGTTCAGACAGATCTTTACCAGCTTTGGCACCTGCATGGCGTTTTTATAGCCAAACTCGCCCATCAGTGCAGGTGTAATCTCCTTGGAGAATTTTTCCTTTAATCTAGGTGTATAACTCATTATTTAATTTCCTCCCCTGTCTTTTTCGAATATCGAACCAATTTGTTATTGCTGTCAAGCTTCCGTCCAACACGGGTGGGGTTACCTTTCGAGTCAACCACCATCAGGTTGGAAACATGGATGCTAGATTCTTTTTTAACGATACCCCCTTGTGGGTTGGCAGCGTTAGGCTTTGTGTGTTTGGCCACCATATTGATGCCTTCTACGAAAGCCCTGTTCTTTTTCCGGTCTACCATGAGTACTTTACCTGTTGCGCCTTTTTCATTGCCGGCGATCAGCTTCACGGTATCTCCCTTTTTTATATGTAACCTTAATTGTTGCATGGTAAATATTTTTAAAGCACTTCTGGTGCCAGCGAAACGATTTTCATAAATTGTTTTTCACGCAGTTCACGGGCAACGGGGCCAAAGATACGTGTGCCACGCATCTCTTCTGTGGCCGTAAGCAGTACCACTGCATTATCGTCAAAACGGATATAACTTCCGTCAGGCCGTCTGACATCTTTTTTGGTACGCACGACAACGGCTTTTGACACCGTACCTTTTTTAACATTACCTGATGGCAATGCATCTTTTACTGTTACGATGATCTTATCACCGATACCGGCATATCTGCGGCGAGTACCGCCCAACACGCGAATACAAAGCACTTCCTTTGCTCCGCTGTTATCTGCTACCGAAAGTCTGGACTCTTGCTGTATCATAACTACTTGGCTCTTTCAAGAATTTCAACTAATCTCCAACATTTGTTCTTGCTCAAAGGTCTGGTTTCCATGATTCGGACGGTGTCACCTATATTACACTCGTTCTTTTCATCGTGTGCCATGAAGCGGGATGTACGCTTAACAAATTTCTTGTACTTGGGATGCCTTACCCGCCGAAGAACCTCCACAACAACAGATTTATCCATCTTGTTACTAACAACAAGACCTGTTCTTTCTTTTCTGGTTTTTCTGATTTCCATCACAACTATTTCTTTACTATATTTTCTTCAATTTCCCTTTTCCGAAGCTCAGTATGGATGCGGGCAACAGTTTTGCGATAATCTTTGATCTTCATGGGGTTCTCCAGTGGAGATACTGCATGGTTCATTTTGAGCTTTCGCAACTGTTTCCGTTCTTCCTCCAGGCGTTCATGGAGTTCTCCGGTGGACATTTCACGAATTACATTCTGCTTCATCTTGTGCAATTTTATTTGATTTTACAGACCTTCGCCATCTGCGTGGCATTCGGGGGCGCAAGGTTTATCACTTCCGGAATTTCCTGCTGTTCATATCCCGTAAAAGGGCTGCAAAGTTACACTTTTTTTGTGAATTATTATTATTATTATGATTCAACATAATCCCTGCGTACCACAAATTTTGTGATAATAGGTAGTTTCTGTGCTCCAAGGCGCATGGCTTCCCTTGCTGTTTCGATCGGAACCCCTTCTGCTTCAAAGAGAATTCGGCCCGGGCATACCCTGGCAACGAAATATTCCGGGGCACCCTTACCTTTTCCCATACGTACCTCTGCAGGCTTCTTGGTGATCGGTTTGTCCGGAAAAATCCGAATCCACAACTGGCCTTCACGCTTCATACGACGGGTGATGGCCTGACGGGCTGCTTCAATTTGCCGGCCGGTAATCCAGCTTGTGCCCAGCGATTTGATGCCAAAAGAACCAAAGGCCAGTTCAGCACCACGCTTGGTGTTGCCTTTCATGCGGCCTTTTTGCATCTTCCTGTATTTGGTTTTCTTAGGCTGTAACATTATTATTTACTTTTCCTGATTGACACTTCAATAACTATCTATTGTTTTTTCCTTTTGCCGCCAAAGCGCCCGCCCCCCTGAGGACGTCCACCTTTTGCAGGCTCTTCAATGAAGGGAGTCAGCTCTGGTTTGCCGAATATTTCACCCTTGCAGATCCACACTTTCACCCCGATACGGCCATAGGTTGTATGTGCCTCCACTGCAGCATAGTCAATATCTGCTCGAAGTGTATGCAATGGGATGCGACCCTCTTTGTAAGTTTCGTTTCTCGCCATCTCAGCACCACCCAAGCGGCCACCAACGGTAACCTTTATACCCTCAGCGCCCATACGCATGGTGGAAGAGATTGCTGTTTTTACAGCCCTGCGGAAAGAGATACGACCTTCTATCTGCTTGGCCACATTTTGAGCAACCAGGAAAGCATCCAGCTCAGGACGCTTGATCTCGCTGATATTAATCTGAACCTCTTTTTTGGTGAGCTTCTTAAGCTCTTCCTTCAACTTGTCAACCTCTTGTCCACCCTTCCCGATTATGATGCCGGGGCGCGCCGTGTTGATATTAACGGTAACGAGTTTCAGCGTACGCTCAATGAAAATCTTGGAAACTCCGGCTTTTGCCAGACGCACATATAAGTATTTCCTGATCTTGTCATCTTCAACAAGTTTGGCAGCATATTTTCTCCCACCATACCAGTTAGAGTCCCATCCTCTGATGACACCAAGCCGTAAGCCGATTGGATTTGTCTTTTGTCCCATCTGCGCAATATTTATTCGTTTGTATTTTTACTATCCACAAAGAGTGTCACGTGATTCGAACGCTTCCTGATCCGGTAAGCCCTGCCCTGAGGAGCAGGACGAAGGCGTTTCAGCATGCGAGCACTATCTACGTTGATCGATTTCACATAAAGATTACTGTCTTCAATACGGACACCTTCATTCTTGTTTTGCCAGTTCGCTATGGCCGAGAGCAAAAGTTTCTCCAACCTCTGGGCGGCCTCTTTCTTGGTATACTTTAATATACCCAGGGCTTTATTTACCTCCTGACCTCTGATCATATCTGCCACCAGCCGCATCTTACGCGGGGAAGTGGGACAGTTGTTCAGCCTGGCAAAGTACTGGGTCTTCCTCTGTTCCTTGAGTTTCTCAGCCCTGATATGTTTTCTTAATCCCATTGTTACTGATTATTTATTTTTTTGGCATTATCTTTTTTTACCGGCGTGACCACGAAAGATACGAGTGGGGGCAAACTCTCCAAGTTTGTGACCCACCATGTTTTCGGTTATATACACAGGGATAAACTTATTGCCATTGTGCACGGCAATGGTCAAACCAACAAACTCCGGTGAGATCATTGATGCACGTGACCAGGTCTTGATCACCGACTTCCTGCTGCTTGCAGCCATGGCAAGTACTTTTTTCTCCAATTTGTAGTGTATATACGGTCCTTTTTTTAATGAGCGACTCATATGCTATAATTTTTCGTGTTAACGATAGGTTATTTCTTTCTTCTTTCAACGATGAGCCTGCTGGACGCCTTCTTCCGGTTACGTGTCTTATAACCTTTTGCCGGCAATCCTTTACGACTTCTCGGATGTCCTCCGGAGGCACGACCTTCACCACCACCCATCGGATGGTCAACCGGGTTCATAACCACAGGACGGGTCCTCGGACGGCGGCCAAGCCAACGGCTTCTTCCAGCCTTACCAGACATTTCATGCATGTGGTCCGGATTGGAGGTGGTACCAATGGTTGCCTTGCAGGTGGTCAATACCATACGGATCTCTCCGGATGGAAGCTTAAGTGAAGCATATTTGCCCTCCCTGGAGGTGAGCTGTGCATATGTGCCGGCACTACGAGCCATTTTTGCACCTTGTCCGGGCTTCAGTTCAATGTTATGAACAACTGTACCCAGAGGAATGTCGCGCAAAAACAATGTATTGCCAACATCCGGGCTGGCCTTCTCACCTGACAGAATAGTTGATCCAACTTTTAACCCGTTGGGTGCAATAATGTAACGCTTCTCACCATCTGCATAAAAAAGCAATGCAATGCGGGCAGACCTGTTCGGATCATACTCAATTGTTTTCACTGTGGCAGGAACACCATCCTTGTCACGCTTAAAATCAATGATCCGGTAGCTGCGCTTATGACCACCGCCAATATAACGCATGGTCATTTTACCTCTGTTGTTTCTTCCCCCGCTTTTGTTTTTTCCAACAACCAGACTTTTCTCAGGCTTTGAAGTGGTAATGTCATCAAAGGCACTGATGATCTTGTTGCGCTGGCCGGGTGTTGTGGGTTTAAATTTTCTTAAAGCCATGAATCTCTATATATTGCTGTAAAAATCAATTGTTTGACCCTCGTCCAGGGTGACGATGGCCTTTTTAAAATTATTTTTCCTGCCGGACTGAATCCCTGTTCGGGTATAACGTGTCTTACGCTTCCCCAGATACACCATGGTATTGACTGAAGCAACCGATACATCGTACATCTCCTCAACGGCATGACGAATCTGCGACTTGGTTGCTGCCTTGTTGACGATGAAACCGTAGCGGTTCGGATACTTTTCCGTTACTGCGGTCATCTTTTCCGTTATAAGGGGCTTAATTAAAACTTCCATTTTTTTTCAATTTATCAGCCGCTAAACATGCAGCCTGTATCTTTACTTTACTTATCAAGCAAACTATTTTGAATTTTTTCTATTGAACTCTCCAAAACCAGAAGCTTTTCAGTGTTCAGAATCTGATAGGTGTGGAGCAGTTCAGCGGTAACCACCTTCGCCTTGGGCAGGTTGCGGGCAGATAGCTGAATTAAGTGATTGCTTTCCGGAATAACCAAAACGGTTTTTTTGTTCTCAAGATCAAAATTCCTTAATATCTGAAGATAGTTTTTGGTTTTGGGCTCTTCCATCGTGAAGTCTTCAAGAACCATCAGATTTTCATCTCTAACTTTATATGAAAGTGCAGACCTTCTTGCAAGGCGTTTAACTTTTTTGTTTAGCTTAAAGGAATAATCCCTTGGTTTGGGTCCGAACACTACACCACCTCCACGAAGCAAAGGAGATTTGATATCACCAATACGCGCAGCTCCGGTACCTTTCTGACGCCTTAACTTGCGCGTACTCCCTTTAATTTCACTGCGCCCTTTCGTACTATGTGTGCCCTGGCGTCTGCTGGCCATGTGATGCTTTACGGCAAGGTACAGCACATGGTCGTTTGGCTGAATGCCAAATACCTTATCATCCAGAGATACTGTTTTCGAGGTCTTGCTTCCGTCAATGTTATATACTGCTAACTCCATCGCTCAAGAATTAAATATGATCCATTTGGTCCTGGAACAGAACCTTTAACAACTACAATATTCTTTTCAGGGTCCAGTTTCATAATCTGAAGGTTAATCATCTTAACCCTATTGCCACCGGTTCTGCCACCCATGCGCATCCCTTTGAAAACCCTGGATGGCCATGAAGA
>SLNX01000135.1 GCA_007132825.1 Bacteroidales bacterium
AGAACCAGCCTGGTTCGCTTCTAGATCCGACCCTGCTTTGCTCATTTCCCAAACAGGGACTGCCATTTTTTTGTATTTTTGTGTAGTTGCAGAATGTGAAGCTCTGCACAAAATCGTTTTGTATTTATCCATTAATTTTTTAATGAATATGGAAACATCAGTAGAAATTAGCTTATATCCGCTTGGCAGAGAATATGTCCCAGAGATCAAAGCATTCGTAAAACAACTGAAGGGCTATAATGGCCTTGATGTGCAGGTCAGCGGAATGAGTACGCAGATCTTTGGCGATTACCGTACCATCATGAATGCACTTACCGATGAGATCGAACGCTCTTTTAAGGAGAACGGAAAAAGTGTTTTTGTTTTGAAGATCGTGGATGGACATTTGAAAAAGGAGAAGTAGTTTGACAGCCATCAGGAAAGTTGCCGTTACCGGTCCGGAATCCACCGGGAAAAGCAAATTGTGCCGCGACCTGGCGCATCATTACAAAGGCTTGTTTGTTCCGGAACATGCGAGAGCCTACATTGATCAATTAGGAAGGCCTTACCAGCAAGACGACATTCTGGCAATTGCTAAAGGCCAGCTCGCCATTGAGCAAAAGATCGTTGACCAAGCCGGGAAAATGAGCGCAAAGCCCATTGTTTTTTGCGATACCGAGTTGATAGTCACAAAAGTATGGAGCATACACAAGTATGACTCCTGTGATCCCTGGATATTGGACCAGATCGAAAGCAACCATTATGACCTTTTCTTGTTGTGCGATGTGGATTTACCCTGGGAACCCGATATGCAAAGAGAGCATCCGGAATTGAGATCCTATTTTTTTGACTGGTATCGTCTTGAGTTAGAAAACTACAACTTCCCATATCATGTTGTAATGGGTGATGGAGAAAATCGGTTGAATAACGCTGTAAGGTTGATAGATTCTGCCTTACAGTAATTTGTGCCTGGGTTGTGAAACCTCGCAAACAGGCCTGTTTCGCAAAAAATTTGTATCTTGCTCAACTTTTTGAATCCAAATTTTTTGATCTCAATGAAAAAGAATATTTTATTTCTTTTATTTTCGATAGCTGTTTTAACCGCCACAGTTCAACAGAAATCGCTTCAGGCTTGCGAGCGATGCGTTATGGCGGGGATCGAGTTTGAAAAGCTTCAGGCAGAACCGGGGATGTTAATCCCACTGATTTCAGAACACATTGGTACGCGTGATCAGATTCAGGATGAACTTCATTTTTTTGAATCACGCGATGTGGTGATCCGGTATGCTGAGATTCGCATAGATGAAAGGATGAGAGGCGGCGGCTGGGTCCGCGAGAATGACCACATATATCTGAACTTATTTGAAGATATGGTTTTTGAAGCCCACGTGCAACGAGCAAAAGCCAATGTAAACGGAACCTTTACCATAACCGCCGTGCTGTCTGACGGTGAAGGTTATATGGTGCTAGCCACTACCGGGAGCCGAAGTCTTGGACACATATTCTTACCAGAGCAACAAAAATTCTATAAAATCATCAGTGATCCGAAAACATATCAACATTATTTGATTGAGATGGATCAAAAGGATCGTGACATTCTTGAAAGCAGTCCGCCCCTGATACCTGAGGAGATAAATGAAAAAGACATTCAGGAAAGGGAAAGAATCAAGAATCAACTCAAGGAGGATGATCTCGGACCGGAGGATGTGGCAAACATTGGTGTTATGGTTGTATATACTCCTCATGCGGAAGATTGGGCACAAGGCAGCGGTGGAGGTATTGAGAATGTTATAGCCGTTGCCATGGCAAATGCACAGCTGGTGCTCGACAACAGTGAAACTCTAATGGTTGCGACGCTGGTACATTCAGAACGGGTTAATTACCAGGAAAGTGGGTCATCCAATGTGGACTTGAGACGCCTTACGGCGGCACCCCATTATAACCCTTTTGGTAACGAGTTCTCAGGTTATATGGACGAGGTGCATATCTGGCGTAATCAACACAGTGCAGACTTGACCGCCATTTTTTCTTATGCCGATGATACAGGAGGTCTTGCCTGGCTCCTTGTAGACCGGTTCGGAGATCCAAACCTTGCCTTTTCGATGACACGCGTGCAGCAAGCTGCTACGGGATACACCCACATCCACGAAATGGGACACAATATGGGGTTGCATCACCATGCAGAACAAAATTTTCAACCTGGGCCTACAGTATGGACGAATTGGCCTGATAATACCTGGTCTGCCGGTTGGCGCTGGATGGGTAATGACACATCGCGTTATGTTTCCGTAATGAGCTATGCTGGAGGCCAGTTTTATGCTGATGGGCAAAATGCAACGCAGGTTCCCTATTTCTCTAACCCTAATGTTACTTATCAGGGTGGCATGACCGGAAACCCGCAGTTCGCTGATAACGCAAGAACCCTTCTTGAAATTAAACATGTAATTGCAAACTACCGACCTTCACCCCATAGTGGAATTATCACTTTAAATGCCAGCAATGTGTCCACCACCACAGCTGTTTCGGGAGGAGTTATTGAAGACCTTGGTGAGTTGACAGTCAGTGGGCGCGGGGTTGTCTGGAATCGTGAAGGAAGTCCAACGGTTAACAATAATGATGGAATGACTTCTGATGGTGAAGGGTTTGGTGAGTTTTCCAGCAAGCTGGAAGGATTGCATCCAAGCACCTTTTATCATATCAGGGCCTATGCCCAAACAGATGAGGGTGTCAAATACGGCACGCACAATATGTTCGCTACATCAATGGCTTACCAACCTTTTGTAAGTACCACCCAGGCAGAGGAGGTTTCATTAAGCTGGGCAGTTGCAGGTGGAAATATTTTGTTTGACGGGGATGTTCCTATCATTCAAAAAGGTGTAGTTTGGAGCAGGGATCCGAATCCCAATACGAATAACCACGAAGGGATTACAAATGAAGGTTCCGGCGACGGCCCTTTCACAACCACCATCACAGGACTTAAACCTGAAACAGAGTACTTCTTTCGTGCATATGCCACAAACATAATGGGGACCAGTTATGGCTCCCAGATGTCATTCGAAACCCCAGGCCCAAGAATTTATCCAAACCCGTCTGCCAATGATCTATGGGTGGAGTTTAAAAAGGAGGCTGAGGAACGTGTATATGTCGTTTTGGCAAATCTTCAAGGACAAGCCATTTTGCGTCAGCCAGTTGACGAATTGGGAGAGGTTTCAGTTTACTTCAACACCTCTTCATTGCGCGGAGGCATGTATCTTGTATATGTTGAAAGGGACCCTGCATTCCCGGTCATGTTACTTATGATTGCCAGGGAATCTTAATTACAATACCATGAGAACAGGTAAGCCTTTGATGCCCGGCAATTATCTGCAACTTCACTTTATTGTCATCCTGCTTGGTTTTACAGCCATCCTTGGTGCCCTTATTACGTTACCGGCTATCAACCTGGTATGGTACAGGATGTTGATAGCTTTTGTTGGATTATGGGCTTATTTTCTGTTGAGGAAAATACCTTTTCAATTAAAAGCTAAGCAGATATGGCCACTGCTGGGAATAGGTGTGGTGGTTGCCTTGCATTGGATCACTTTCTTCCATGCCATCAAAGTTTCCAATGTTTCCGTAACACTCGGCGTTTTTGCATCCACTACTTTATTCACAAGCTTTCTGGAACCCCTGTCCCAGAAAAGACGCATTTTCTGGCTCGAAGTTTTGATCGGAATCATTATCCTTGGGGGGATTTATCTGATCTTTCAATACGAATTTCAATACCTTGAAGGGATACTGTATGCACTGTTGTCGGCATTGCTTAATGGTCTTTTTGTTGTCTTAAACCGGAATATCAGCAATCGCCACCATCCCACCGTGATTAGCTTTTATGAGATGATCGGCGGGTTCCTTTTTATCAGTGTGTTTCTATTATTTTCAGGTGACTTTAACCCTGCTTTCTTCTCCCTTTCTCAGCCGGATATCTTTTACCTGCTGGTGCTTGGACTAATTTGTACTGCCTATGCCTTTGCTGCCATTGTGCATGTAATGAAGGTGCTTTCAGCTTATACGGTTGTTTTGTCGATTAACCTGGAACCCGTTTACGGAATCATTATGGCGCATTTCTTTTTTCCCGAAGCAGAGCAGATGTCGGCAGGCTTTTATGCCGGAACGCTCATCATCATCCTCTCGGTTTTTGCATACCCTGTTTTGAAAAGGAAAATCATGTACAAAGATGTTGATTTGGTGAATCGTTGATTTGGTGATTGGTTAATCCGCGTAAATCATGCTCATCAGTATGATCCGTGCTTGTTTTATAAAATTTGAGAAAATTTGTGTCGAAATTTGTGTGAATTTGTGGATGACAATTAATTTTTAATAACATCTTCTCCAAAACAAATTCAAACATCTGGTTGTTTTTATTTGAAAGCATGTTCGAAGATGCTTTTCCTGGTTTTGATAATCAGGTTAGTTAGAAATCAATAAAAATGATCTTTATGAAAACGATTGGAAATATTTTGTTTTATTCGCTGATTGTATCGGCTTTCTCTTTTTACACCATGGATATTCATGCAAAAGATGCTGAAAAGCCGCAGTCATTGCACGATTTTATTGTTGAAGACATTTTCGGGGATCCTTTTGACCTGTCGCAATTAAAAGGAAAGAAGGTGATGGTGGTGAATACTGCTTCCAAATGTGGACTGACACCGCAATATGAAGAGCTGGAAGCGTTATATCGTGAATTTGGTGGCGAAAATTTCACCATTATCGGTTTCCCAGCCAACAATTTCATGAATCAGGAACCCGGAACCAATGAGGAGATCATCACTTTTTGCCAGGAGAATTATGGTGTGACCTTCCCGATGATGTCCAAGGTATCGGTAAAGGGGCGTGACGTTGCTCCCGTTTACGAGTGGCTGACGACAAAGGAACTTAACGGCAAGCAGGATGTACGTATCAGCTGGAATTTTCAAAAGTTTCTGATTGATGAAGACGGGCAGATCCATGATGTGCTGTCGCCACGTGAAAGTCCGAGATCTGAGCAGGTTCTTTCATGGCTTTCGGACATTGCCGAATAATCCAATTGTGACAATATGTGAAGGCCACACGACGATCGGTCATGTGGCCATTATTATCAACCGGTGCCAAATCAGGCGTCGATATTCGCGTATTTGGCATTCTTCTCAATGAACGCCCTTCTTGGCGGCACTTCATCGCCCATCAGCATGGAGAAGGTGCGGTTGGCTTCGGCGGCATTTTCAATGTCCACTTGCCTTAACTTCCTGTATTCTGGATTCATTGTCGTATCCCAAAGTTGTTCGGCATTCATCTCACCGAGACCTTTGTAACGCTGGAAGTGCACGCCGCTTTCTTTTCCGTTCTTTGAAAACTCGGCAATGATCTCTTTGCGTTCCTCATCGCTCCAGGCATATCTTTCATCCTTCCCCTTCTTAACAAGATAAAAGGGTGGTGTTGCAATGTAAATATAGCCCAGCTCGATCATTTCCCTCATATATCTGAAAAAGAACGTCAGGATCAGTGTGGCGATATGGCTACCGTCCACATCGGCATCCGTCATGATGATTACCTTATGGTAACGGAGTCTTTCAATGTTCAGGGCTTTGCTGTCATCTTCGGTACCGATGGATAGGCCGAGTGCCGTGAATATCGTCTTGATCTCCTCATTGTCAAAGATCTTGTGTGGCATTGCTTTTTCTACATTGAGGATCTTTCCGCGCAATGGCAGGATGGCCTGGAACCTTCTGTCGCGGCCTTGCTTGGCCGTTCCGCCTGCCGAGTCACCCTCCACGAGGAATATTTCACATTTTGCCGGATCTTTTTCGGAACAGTCAGACAGTTTGCCGGGAAGGCCGGTGCTGCTGAGTACGTTTTTTCGTTGTACAAGCTCCCGGGCTTTTCGTGCTGCATGTCTTGCAGTAGCGGCAAGAATTACCTTATTGACGATGGTTTTGGCATCTTTTGGGTTTTCTTCCAGATAGTGGGTAAGCATTTCGCTGACTGCCTGATCCACTGCACCACTCACTTCGGAGTTGCCCAGTTTTGTCTTGGTCTGACCCTCAAATTGTGGTTCTGCCACCTTTACAGAGATAACAGCGGTGAGACCTTCGCGAAAGTCGTCGCCGTTGATGTCGAACTTCAGCTTTGCGAGCATCCCCGATTTCTCGGCATATGATTTCAGGGTTCTTGTGAGTGCCCTGCG
>SLNX01000154.1 GCA_007132825.1 Bacteroidales bacterium
CAGCTTGATCCGATCGAATCGCTCCGGTACGAGTAAATAAAAAGAACCGTTATGGAAAAACTTACGAAGATTGTTGCAACAATTTCAGATAGGAAATGTGATGCTGACTTCATTTGTGCCCTGTACGAAGAGGGGATGGATGTTGTTCGTATCAATACCGCTCACCAAACACCGGATCAGACTATGCAGATCATTGAAAATGTGCGCAGCGTGTCGGTCAGAATCCCCTTCATGGTGGATACAAAAGGCCCCGAAGTGCGTACCAATGATTCTGAAGAGGATGTTGTGGTAATGAAAGACCAGACAATAAGGGTGCAAGGGCACAAAAGCAATATTTCTACAAAAGATTGCATTTATGTCAACTATCCCGATTTTGTAAAACACATGGAACCGGGTAAGCAGATTATGATCGACGACGGGGACATCGCACTTATTGTGATTGAAAAGCATGCAAACCACCTTATCTGCAGGGTGGAGAACAATGGAACAATTAAGGGAAAAAAAAGTGTAAACCTGCCTGGAACCGTCATTACCCTCCCTTCCCTGAACGAAAAAGACATTGAATACATTCATTTCGCCATCAAAAACAAACTGGACTTCATTGCCCATTCTTTTGTAAGAAACAAAGAGGACTTGCTCGCGATACAAGAAATTCTGGATAAATATAACAGTCCGGTTAAACTGATTGCCAAGATTGAAAACCAGCAGGGCGTTGACAATATTGACGAGATTCTGGATCACTGTTACGGGATCATGATCGCTCGCGGCGATCTGGCCATTGAGGTGCCTGCCGAAAGAATTCCGGGCATACAGGCCGCTTTGATTAAAAAATGTATCCGAAGGAAAAAAGCAGTAATCATTGCTACTCAGATGCTTCACTCCATGATACAAAATCCGCGTCCCACCCGAGCGGAAGTCAGCGATATTGCAAATGCCGTCTTCAATGGCACCGATGCTGTGATGCTGAGTGGAGAAACCGCTTTTGGGAATTATCCTTTGGAGTCGCTAAAAATGATGGTTCGCACAGTAAGGGAAGCTGAGCGCAGCCGCTCCTTCAACATCGACAGCCATGTTTTGCCACACGATAACTACATTTCAGTTTTCCTCTCTAAAACAGCCGTTCGCACCATCTCAAAATTAAACACCAAAGCCATCATCACCGATACCGATACCGGTAAAACGGCAAGGTATCTTTCTGCCTTCAGAGGCAGGACGCCTATCTATGCACAGTGTTATGAAGAACGTGTAATGCGTGAACTGGCTCTAAACTATGGGGTTTTTGCCGATCAAATGGATGTAGAGACATCCAAAAAAACATTCATCAAAACAACCTTGTCGGGTTTGATCGGACAGGGAGAGATCAATGAAGATGACCTCATTGTTGTACTCGCCGGAAATTTTGGCAAGAAGGCAGGGCCTTCATTTGTGGAGATCAGCACGGCCAGGAACATGCTTCAGGAGGGAACAGGCTAGTTTTGAGTCATTCTGGCTTGTTTATTTCCATTCAAGTGTGGATAGCATGTACCGAACATCCTTTTCCAGGAATTCAATTACAGGGGCCAGCGAATCGTTGTTGGGTGTTGTTTCAAAGTACAGTGCACCCCGAAGGAAGTGATCGGTACTGTCGGTCGCATAAAACTGCAGGGGTGAAGCAGCCTCCCTCCCCTTAATCCGGAACAGCATACCATAAACCCTGTTTTCATCAATCATAATAATTTCATCATGGATGGCTGTTGCTTTGGGGATGTGCTTGTACACAAAGGTATGTGCATCTTCAAAATACCTGTAGAGGTTGTCTGCATCCCCCACGGCTTTGTAGCTCAAATGGATTCTGGCACTGAATTGATCGAACACCAGGTCTGCCCAATAGGCTTCTGCCCATTCCCTTGTATCGGGGACAACCTGACCATAAACGGGATAGTGAAAATAATAGGGAAAAATTGAATCAAGATGCTGGTATCCCTTCTCTGGCAGGGCGATTCGAAAGTAACCGCGTGGCTTTGGGGAATCATACTGCACACAGGCTGAGAAGAAATAGAAAACCAAAAGGAGAACAATAAGCCTTTTCATGCAACTATGCCTTGATTTTTACCTTGATCCGTTTGATGCGACGCTTGTCAACGCCCTCTATTTCAAACTCAAAATGTTGGTATTTTATTTTTGCACCTTTAAAGGGAATCTCCTGTTTAATCTCCAGGATCAGTCCTGCCAGAGTATCTGCTTCTCCCCTTATCTCATCAAAAACATCATCGTCAATGCCCAAAATTTTACAGAAATCCTTTAACAATGTTTTTCCCTCAAACACAAAATTGGCATCATCAATTTTTGAATATATGGCCTCCTCCATGTCAAACTCATCGTTGATCTCACCCACAATTTCTTCAAGAATGTCTTCGAGGGTCACCAGCCCGGCAGTTCCGCCATACTCGTCAACCACAATGGCCATATGGATCTTTTTTTCCTGAAACTCTTTTAAAAGGTCGTTAATCCTTTTGCTCTCCGGGACAAAAAAAGCATTTCGCAACAGTTCCTGCCACTTAAAATCATCATTTTTATCAAGATGCGGCAGAAGATCCTTTATGTAAAGGATCCCTTCCACATTGTCAAATTTTTCGCGATATACCGGAATCCTGCTGTAGCCTGCGTCACGGATCACTTTGATCAGTTCACCGAATGGGGTTTCCTTCTCTACGGCAACCACATCGACCCGCGATTTCATGATTTCTCTGACGTAAATATTGCCAAAACGAACGATGCCACGCAACAGCTTTTTGTCCTCTTCGCTTGTCGATTCATCTGATGTGATCTCAAGTGCATGCGAAAGCTCATGCAGGCTGAGGTTGGGTCTTTTTTTCTCCATCCGCTTGTCGATGATGCGCGTGGTTTTCACGAGCAATGAACTCAATGGAAATAGCAAACGCCTGAGCATCAGCAGAGGACTAGCCATTATCGCAGAGAACCTGACTGGGTGACGTGCGGCATAAACCTTGGGTAATATTTCTGCAAACAGGAGGATAAGAAATGTTACGGAGACAACCTGTATCAAAAATTGTAAAACCGGATGCAGTTCCAGGTCAAACAAAGCGCTGAAAACAAAAGTGGAGAGGACAATGATGGCAATGTTGATCACATTATTTGTGATCAGGATGGTTGCAAGCAGCCGGTTGGGTCGCTCCAACAATGATAAAACTTTTCTGTCTGTAGGATGTTTTTGTTTTCGAATTTTGGATATATGGTTGTGCGTCAGGGAGAAGTAAGCAATCTCCGAACCTGAAACCATTGCCGAAACAAACAATAGCAATATCATGGTGCCCAAACCATAAAGCGCGTCCGGAGAAAGCTGGCTGAGCAGTGTGGTCAGGTGCGCTGCCAGGCATAAATAAGGATCGGGTGATTCTTCCAAGTTATGTTAAATCTTTGTTTGATGCAAAATTAATACATTTTCAGGACAATAAAAGCCGAAAGGTTAATTGTCTGCCGCAAACCATTCAGCATAGGATGATGCTGTTTCGTGGAGACGGAGAGAAAATAACTCCACACCTTCTGGCAATGCGTTTTGGATCCTCCCGGCAAAGTCATGTATCATGTTCTCACATGTGGGCTGATAGGGAACTGCCGTAAGTTTTCCGGTCATCTTCATCTCCTTTGCCATTTCAGCATGCGGTGTGTTGCCATTTACAAGCAGCGCATGGTCAAAAACATCAATAATGTGCTTTTTTACAATCTGCTTAAGTGCCGAAAAGTCGATAAGCATCCCCTGCTTTGGGTTCTCGGTTCCTGTTTCCGGACGTCCCTTTACCGTTACATAAAGGATGTAACTGTGGCCGTGAATGTTTCTGCAAGGACCATCATAGTTCCATAAAGCATGTGCCGCTTCAAAACGAAACTCTTTTGTGAGACGAATAACCGGTGACTGATCCATTTTTTTATTTTGTATTTTGTGTGGTTTTCCAAGTTCAGCTTAATAGCGGATGGTATACGTATAAACCTCTTGCCCTCCTGACTTTTCTTTTTGTTGTTGCCGCGACTTTTGGCCTTGTTGCGGAGGTTGCTCTTTTGTTGTACTGGTATAGGAAATGGAATACTTTTGTGCTGTTTTCTTTTTCTTGATGCGAAAGGGGATTTTGACTGTGTTGTCGGTGGTAACCCTAACTCCCCTGTTTTTAACGGCCTGGTATCTTAGCATCATTACCAGTCTGATCGCTTCTTCGTCACAACCATAACCGACAGATTTAACAATTTCCGGATTCATCACTTCCCCTTTTCCGGTAACCTTGAATTTGACGATGACATCCCCTTCAACATTGTTTTCAAGTGCTTCTTTCGGATAGCGCAGGTTCTCCTTTACAAACTTTTTCAGGAGCTCTCTGCCTCCATCAAGGTGGGGTAGTTTCAGGAATTTTGTTTTTCGTTTTTCCATTTGGATTGTGGTTCTGATATTTTGCTGTGTTCTTTAATAAAACGGATGGCGTGCTTGTTAAACGCCTCAGGCTGATCGACATTACATACGTGTCCGGAATTTTCGAGGGTAACCAGCTCGGCCATTTCGTTGAGCGATACCAATGTCCTAACAGGTTTCAGAAAAAGATGGTCTTCATCTCCCATCAGGTAAAGAGTTGGTATGGGTGGATTTTGTTCAACCTGGTATTGAAGCAATGGATTTACATCCTTGAGGAGCTTAAACCATCGGTTTATCTCCCTGCGATAAATCTTTTGTGCCTCCTTTATAAAAATGTATCTGCTTTCCTTATGCCTTTTATTAGGCATCAGGATGCGTGCAAAAAGCCGATAAAGCCACATGAATGGGATCACTGGCTTAAAAACCTTTGCCACCCAAACCAGGAATCGGGAGCGAATGTTAAGGCGCGTTATGGCTCCGGCAAGTGTCATTGACTCAACCCGAGGCGGGTCCAGTTCCGCAATTACCCGAATCAGGATGGTGCCAAGGGACACCCCCATGAAGTGGCTTTTCTTGATATTAAGGTGGTCAAGTACATCAATGACATCCATGCTGATGTCTTCAAAAGTATACTCCCTGCCCATATAAGCTGTAAACAGGTCACGTGAGCGCCCATGGCCACGTAAATCCACAACAAGCACATTAAAATGTTTTGAGAACTCCCTGACCTGCTTGAACCATACAATGGAACTTCCGCCAACGCCGTGTATCAAAGTCAGCCAGGGTGCATCCTCACTAAGAAAAAAGGTCTTATAAAACAGCCGTGCACCGTTTTCAGAAGGCTTTTCCGCTTTATGAAACTCCTTCATCTCTTCCCTGCCGGGGTTGTCCATAGTTTATTCAGGTTTGGCAATATATCTTATCAAACTGCAAAGATAAGCATTTTCTGACAGGAATAATTCCGCCAAAGTAGCAGGTTTAAAACTCCATATGGATTTCAACTGATAGTATTACAACGGATTACTCAGGTCAAAATCTACCCGGAGCCTTTTTTCTCCATCGCGTTCCAAACGGTAGGTAAATGTTGTGAAATCTTCATCGATCCTGACAGTCCATATGTTTCCACCGCCATCTTCAATCAGGTTCGCACTATAGGCATCTGCCGGAAAGTGTTGAACAAATGCATCACCCGACTGGTCAGCATACCCTCCGTAAAGGGTTTCATCCTCGGGCGTACCGTCCGGGTATCTGTGATCGTGACGAAAACGAAGTTGGCCATCCTCTACCAGGAACATCCATGTGCGCGACTGGTCCTCTCCCACATGGAAGGGGATCAGAATTTGGTCAGGCTCACATACCGTTACGTGCATTACCATGTCAAGATGCGCCCATCCGGAAGCGTGATGGCTTCTGTAAATCTGCTCTCCGGTATAAGACTTCCCACACAGGCTGGCCAGGTTGTTAAAGAAGGCCTGGTGTGTTTCTGAAATCAATTGCCCTGGCTGGTAGGACACAGCATCCTCAGAAGCTTGCTGGCGCGGCCCACAAGCGGTAAATACAAAAATAAGTGCTGTGGTTAATGATAAAATGGTGTTTTTCATATGTTTATAATTTGTTATGTGTTTGATATTATGTGTTTTGTTCTTGTTTTTAAGCTGCCCTTTCAGGGCGCTAATTGGTTGTTGTCCTCATTTACCCAGGGCGTTGCCACTGGGCTGAATTA
>SLNX01000130.1 GCA_007132825.1 Bacteroidales bacterium
GCCGCGGCAAGCCTGGATGTGTCATTCGCTGAGATGACAAAATATGCCGGAGTGGATGTTTTGTCTTTTGGTGGAACAAAAAACGGTGCCATGGCCGCCGAGGCTGTTGTCTTTTTCAATCAGGATCTGGCCCGGGAATATGAATATACACGTAAGCAAAGCATGCAGCTGATATCCAAAATGCGCTATATCAGCGCACAGTTCACCGCACTCCTTTCAAACGACCTTTGGCTGCAGAATGCCCGTCATGCAAATGCCATGGCAGCATTGCTCGAGAAAAGGGTATCTGAACTGCGTGGAGTTGAAATTACACAAAAGGTTGAAACAAATGCCGTATTTGCAATCGTTTCTCCGGAAGCAATAGATAAGTTAAAACGGAAATACTTTTTCTATATGTGGGATGCTACTCGCAATGAGGTACGCTGGATGACCGCCTTCAATACCACGGAAGAGGATATTGAAAATTTTGTTGATGCGTTGAAGGAAGCATTGTAAAGACAATTCTTGAATTGTCTTTACGATGCTCTAATTTCAAATCCCGCATTTCAGCTTCGAGTTTTTACTTTCTGGCTTTAATGAAGCGATCTTTGCCGTGGATGTCCTTAATAATCATTGCTTCCGAAAAACCTGCTGATAAAATAGCTTCGCGGCAATCGGCTGAGAGACTTTCATTGATCTCAACAAATAGCAACCCCCCCTTTATCAACCAATTAGAAGCTTTTTTTGCAATGACACGGTAAAATATTAAAGGATTATCATCAGACACAAACAGTGCGCCGGCAGGTTCATAATTCAAAACCTTCGGGGCCATGTTGCTTTTTTCCGAGTTTCTGACATAAGGGGGATTGCTAACGATGCAGTTTAACGATTCAGCAGGAAAAAGCAAAGTGTCAGCAGAAAGCACATCGTAATGAATAAACCGGATCATTGCACCGTGCAGATCTGCATTCCTTTTTGCCATATTTATGGCATCTTCGTTGATCTCAATTGCAGAAATCTGGCATCTCCTGAAACGGCTGGCCAAAGCTATGGCAATGCAGCCGCTACCTGTGCCAATATCAAGAATGTACAAAGGCGGCCCTGTATCATAGACCTTTTCAATTTCACTACAAACAGATAGCGCAAGTTCTTCCGTTTCCGGTCTGGGTATCAATACAGATCCATCCACATGTATGTCAAGGCCCAGAAATTCCGTTACTCCGGTTATGTGTTGCACCGGCTCTCCCCTGCTCAGGCGCCGGGCTGCTTTCTTCAACCGAACAATATCAGACTCGGAAAGCCGGTTGTTTCCGTTCAGTACACGTTTATCGGGCCGCAGGCCAAAAAAACGATAAAACACTTCATCTGCGATCGCTTTCTGTTCATTGACCCCTTCTGCTAAAGGAAGCAAAGACTTAAACCAGTGATACAAGTCAGATATTTTATTTGACTTTAAATCATCCATCTATATAAAATATTAAAAATCGGGGTAGAGTAAATATTTTGATCTGATTTTATGAAATGAATTCAGGTCCTCTTGCCAGCTTGCGCGAATCTCATCTGCATTATAACCAGCTATGATTTGACGTCTGAGTTCACTGGTTCCGGTCAGACGTTCAAAGAAGTTGTTAAAAAAGTGTTCTTTTTCAGGAAAATGATGATAAGCATTTAACAGGTAGTCCAAGTTGATCTGATTTGTGTTTCTCAATTCTTCAAGTGGGATTTTGCTCAGGTCAATTCCGTTGCATTTTTTTCCCAGTTGAGGTGGATTGGGTGCGGCTGAGACACTTTGAGGGATAAATCTGTAAGCAAACTTTTGTTCCGGCAAATCGGGATGGCCATAGACCTGAAAGGGTTTATTTGTGCCACGTCCGAGACTGATCACCGTACCTTCAAACAAACAGAGTGAGGGATAAAGATAGATGGCGTGCATGTTTGGCAGATTCGGGGATGGTGATAATGACACGTTATATCTGGTCAGACGGGTATAGTTTTTTACCTTTACAACATGCACTTCACATTGCAGACCCTCTGGCAACCATGCTTCTCCGTTTACCATCAGGGCATATTCTCCAACCGTCATCCCATGCACGATTGGTATGGGGTGCAATCCGACAAAAGAGCTGTATTCTGGCTTTAACAGGGGCCCGTCCACATAATGTCCGTTTGGGTTGGGCCTGTCGAGGATAATCATTGGGATGCCTTGCCTGGCAGCTTCTTCCATGATGTAGGTCATGGTGGATATATAGGTATAAAACCGGGTGCCCACATCCTGAATGTCAAAAAGGATGACATCCAAATCCTCCAGCTGTTTAGCCGTTGGTCTTCGGTTTGCACCGTAAAGGCTGATGATCGGTAACCCTGTTCGATCATCGATGCTGCTGTCGACCAGCTCCCCTGCAGCTGCCACGCCCCTGAATCCGTGTTCCGGACTAAAAACCCTGACCACTTGTATGCCTGCAGAAAGCAGACTGTCTACCAGGTGGGTGTCCACAATCATGGAGGTGTGGTTTCCGGCCACCGCCACCCGTTTGTTTTCAAGCAAATGAAAGTATTGATCTGTTTGCCACGCGCCGGGTATGGGATATGATTTCTCAGCACGAAGCTGAAATGACTGCATGGCCAGAATCAGGAAAAGCAGGATGGTTATGTGCATGAATCAAATTATTAAACGTGTTTTTCAGCATGATAAGATGACCGGACAAGAGGTGCACTTTCCACGAATGAGAAGCCTTTAGATCGTGCAATCTCACCATAGCGGGCAAAATCATCCGGATGAATGTATGCTTGAACCGGAAGATGCTTTCTGCTTGGTTGCAGATACTGCCCGATGGTAATCACCTCGCAGCCTGCGTCCAGGAGATCGTCCATTGTTTGTAGTATGTCCGCTTCAGTTTCACCCAGGCCAAGCATAATTCCCGATTTGGTCCTGATATCGCTATTTTTTGATATGTATCGGATTACACTCAAACTTGTTTCATAGTTGGCATAAACCCTTACCTCTTTTGTGAGTTTTCTGACTGTTTCCAGATTATGACTGATTACCTCCGGAGCAGCATTGATCACTTTCTGAATGTCATCTTCATTGCCTTTGAAATCAGGGATTAAAGCCTCAATGGTTGTACCAGGAACTTCTTTTTTTATCGATTGGATCGTTCCGGCCCAATGAGAAGCACCACCATCAGGGAGATCATCACGATCGACACTGGTAATCACACAATGTTTTACCCCCATTTTTCTGACCGCGGAAGCTACCCGCTCCATTTCTTTCGGATCAGGGGGAAGGGGTTTGCCTGTTTTGACATTGCAAAAACGGCAGCTGCGTGTACAAATGTCGCCCAGAATCATGAAGGTGGCCGTACCCGCGTTCCAGCATTCCCCTTTGTTCGGACACAAGCCACTTTCGCAAATGGTATGCAGACTTTCCTCGTTTAGCGTGTTTTTTACCTTTTTATAATCGGTTGCACGGGTTAGATGGCGACGTAACCATTCTGGTTTTTTTATGTATTTATTCCTAAAATTTTCCACATTAATATCTTATAACAGGATAACCATGCAAAAATAAGCTTTTCGTAAAAGAAAAAAGCCATTTCGGTTAATGAAACCCGAAATGGCTTTTTGTTCCGAAATACATCAGGCTAATTTTGAAGCAATATAAATTTGTCTCCTTTGGTATTTTTTACCACATCCATTGCTTTTGCATAATTCAGGATGTTGTTGATCACATGTTTGCCAGGCAACGGGTTGTATTCTTGCTTTTGCCCTTCCACCAGGTTTCTGATTAAATCAATGCTTTCTGATGAAGCCCGGTCCTGAATGTTACATAAATAGCTGATGATCTCATTGTTAATAGTATGAACATGTTTCATAGGCAAAGTTTTTGTTTTATGGGATTTAAATTTAAAACGGCAACCTGCTGATTAATATTTTACAAGTCAATAAAAAAACATCAGAAAGTTTTAAACCGGCGTTTCCAATAATTATTATTTTTGTTCTTCTAAATCATTGGGCTATGAATTTACATGAATACCAGGGAAAAGAACTATTGAAGCGCTTTGACGTTCCTGTTGCGATGGGAATATTGGTAAAGGATCCGAACGATGCAATTGCCGCGGCAGAAAAGATAACTGAAGCTACCGGTATTAAACTATGGGCTGTTAAGGCCCAGGTTCATGCTGGCGGACGTGGAAAAGGGGGTGGTGTGAAAATTGCTAAATCTTTAGAAGAGGTAAAGAAACATGCAGAGGCGATCCTCGGTATGTGGCTCGTAACACCACAGACTTCAGCGAAGGGAAAGCTGGTTCGAAAGGTTTTAATTGAGCAAGGAATATATTATCCCGGCGAGAGCGAGCCAGCCGAGTTTTACCTGAGCATCATGCTCAACAGGGAAACCTCCAGGAACACAATTATCTATTCTCCCAGGGGGGGTATGAACATTGAGGAGGTAGCGGAAGAAACGCCCGACCAGATATTCAAGGAGGAGATCAATCCCATTGTTGGAATACAGCCTTTCCAGTGTCGCCGGATCGCCTTCAACCTTGGTTTGAGTGGAAATGCCTTCAAAAATATGGTCAAATTCATTCCAAAGCTTGTACATGCTTATTTGGCAACGGACGCTTCTTTGCTGGAAATCAATCCGCTTTTCAAAACCTCAGACAATAAAATCCTGGTGGTGGATACAAAAATGACCATTGATGATAACGCGCTTTTCAGGCACGCCGACATTCTTGCAATGCGTGACATTCATGAGGAGGATCCGATGGAGGTTGAAGCAGGTAAGTATGACCTGAATTATGTGAAACTTGATGGCAACGTTGGTTGTATGGTAAATGGCGCAGGTCTTGCTATGGCAACCATGGATATTATCAAGCTCAGTGGTGGCGAGCCCGCTAACTTCCTTGATGTGGGTGGATCTGCCAACGCCAAACGTGTCGAAGAAGCTTTCAGAATTATATTGAAAGACAAAAATGTGAAAGTGATCCTCATTAACATCTTCGGAGGAATCGTTAGATGCGACCGGGTGGCCAACGGCATTGTGGATGCCTACAAAAACATAGGGAATATTGACATCCCTATTATTGTCAGACTTCAGGGTACAAATGCAGAAGAAGCCAAAGAGATCATTGATGCTTCAGGTTTAAAAGTGCAGTCGGCCATACTGCTGAAAGAAGCGGCCCAAATGGTATCCGAAGCGGTTATTTCTTAACTGCTTGTATTTGAGTTTTGTTCGAATAGTTATCAACATTTGTTAAGTATTTATTAACAATGCTGTAGGGACATTGTTTCTAACAGCATTTCTCTTTATTTTTGTTATATGCTTAAAAATAGAAAAGCATTACATAGAACAGCTCAACAAGATAATAGTAGCAACCCATAATACATTATTCACTCAAAACCCATTATCATGAAAAACCATTTACTCAAATCAAAAGCAGTTTTCATTTTCATTTTACTACTTGCATGTTCAGGCATTATGGCTAATAATACTGACAATGGAGTAGTTGAAGTATCCAACCTGCTTCAACTAAGGGCTCAAGAAGCAGACAATGAAACAATTTATGAGTTAACCGGAGAGGTTATTCTTATATATCAGCAATCATTCAGGAATAAAAAATGGTTACAGGATGAAGGCGCAGGCATTGAAATTGATGATCCGGGTGGGGTCATTATCACGATTTACGAGCTGGGTGATGGTATTACCGGGATTAAGGGAACGCTCAATATACATCAGGGTAACTACCAGTTTTCTCCAGTTGAAGACCCGGGTGAACCTTCCACTACAGGTAATGAAATGACTGCCGTTACCAGGACACTTGATGAACTCACAGCAGACGACCAGGGGCGTCTGGTGCATATTGTCGACCTGACATTTGACGAACAGTATCACGGTGAGAATTTTGGAACAGGTAACAATTATGATGTAACCGACCCCACAGGAACCGGTACATTCAGGACACATTTTTTTCAGGCCGATTACATTGGTGCCCCTATTCCCACAGAAACCATTGACGTAACAGCTGTTCTGCATATGTTTAATGAAGATATCCAGTTTACTGCAAGAGGCCTTGCCGACATGGGTATCACCGATATGCACAACATTGCTGCACTAAGAAATCA
>SLNX01000124.1 GCA_007132825.1 Bacteroidales bacterium
GACAAACAACGGGTTCCTGTCAATCTCTGCATAGAGGAGGTCTGCCTTTTCGTGGTTCATTTTTTGCATCACCTCAACACCGCCGAGGTTCTTCAGCCACCGTAATGTTTCCATGCAAGTGAAGATGGGCAGGCAGGGAGGTGTGTTGAACATCGACCCATTTTCAATGTGGGTCTCATACTTGAGCATGGTGGGGATGTAACGCTCTACCTTGCCAAGAATATCGTCGCGAATGATGACGAATGTAGCACCTGCAGGTCCGAGATTTTTCTGTGCACCGCCATAGATCATTCCATATTTTGAGATGTCGATCGGGCGGCTGAAAATATCGGAACTCATGTCGGCGATCACCGGCACAGGGCTGTCGTAATCTTCAAAGATCTCCGTTCCGAAAATGGTGTTGTTGGTTGTGATGTGAAAATAGTCAGCATCTTCAGGGATGGTAAATCCTTTGGGAATATAACTGAAGTTTTTGTCTGATGATGATGCAACCACATCCACTTCGCCAAAGCCTTTTGCTTCCTTGATCGCTTTCTTAGCCCAGGTGCCTGTTTCAAGATAGGCAGCCTTTTTGTTCATCAGGTTGAAAGGGATCATGCAAAACTGCATGCTGGCGCCACCACCCAGGAACAGCACATGGTAATTGTCGGGGATGTTGAGCAACTCACGGAACAAAGCGACAGTTTCATCCATTACCGCCTGGAAGTCTTTGCCCCTGTGTGATATTTCCATCACTGAAAGGCCGATTCCATTTAAATCGAGAACTGCTTTTGCCGTATTTTCAATGACCTCTTTTGCCAATATTGAAGGACCGGCACTAAAATTATGTTTTTTCATGATGATAGGGTTTTAGTGTGATTAATATAAGATGTTATTTATCTGTTTATATTTTCGTTACTATTTGATATTCTGTTATTTGTGCTTGTATTTAAGCTGCCCTTTTCAGGGCGCTAATTGGTTGTTGTCCTCATTTACCCAGGGCGTTGCCACTGGGCTGAATTAAATTGCCCTTCAGGGCGATCCGTTTTCACCTAGTTCTCAGATCCCAGTTCTCAAATCCAACTTCCAACCTCTATCATCTTTTTTCTTACTTCCAGCTTCGAGCCGAACAGGCAACCGATAATCGATAATCGAAAATCGGCAATCGACAATCATCCTCCTGTCTGTCAAGAATCCTGTCATGGGTGTTTAATTTACTGATTGTTTACTTATGTTTTTGATCTATATTATGATAAAAAACCTCATCCGTCCTTATCAGCCCGCTTCCGGGATAACCAACTAAGGAAAACACTTCTTTAAAAAAATAACCGGAAAAATTCGGGTTGAAAACTTTGTTGCAAGATGCAACTTTTTTTCCTATTATGCCGCAAATATGGCAAAATAAAACAAGAGGCAAAAGAAAAACCGCAAATTTATTTTTCAAAGCCTATCTTTACATAGAAAAATAAAGAAATCTGTAAAGACAAACAGGCAAACAACAATTAACATGAGCACCACCCTGAATGAACGTATAGAAGCGTTTTCAAAGCTAGTTAAAAGCATGCGTTTGGTTTCGGAAGGGTTGAAGCTGGAAACAACATCAAAGTTTCAACATGCAAGTGAACATACTATTTATGATGCATGTCTTAATACTTCAAAAATAAATCCATGGTTTACAGTGGGTGAAATATCACGTGCACTTCGCGGACTGTCAGAAATGCTCGAGGAGGATGCGTTGATCACATGGGCACAAAACTATCCAATGCTGCTTCAGGACTCAGGAGATCAAAAAAACATTGCAGTGATCATGGCCGGCAACATTCCGCTTGTAGGCTTTCATGATCTGCTTTGTGTCGTTATTTCAGGCCATCATTTTACCGGAAAGCTATCATCGCAAGACCCATATCTCCCTCTGGCCGTTGCTGAAATTCTGATTTCTCATCTGCCCGGAATAAGAAACCGGATATCATTCTCAAGGGAAACACCCTTGAATGCCGATGCTTACATCGCAACCGGAAGCGACAACACCGCCCGGTATTTTTCATCTTACTTCGCTGACAAGCCTCATGTTATCAGGAAAAACAGAAGCTCGATTGCTGTACTGTCAGGAAAGGAGACCAGCTTCGATCTTCAGCAGCTTGGTGAAGACGTTTTTGCCTACTTTGGCCTGGGGTGCCGGAGTGTGTCCCATCTGCTTGTCCCTTATGGATTTGATCTTTCAAAACTCAAAAATGCATGGGAGGGATACGCGCATCTTCTTCATCATAAAAAATACAATAACAACCTAAAGCATGCCAGGGCACTTTTCACCGCTGAAGAGAGCTCTTTCATTGACATGGGACATATCCTGCTCCGGGAGTCGGCTGATATTACTCCTGCGCTATCAGTATTGAATTATTCATATTATGACAATCAAAAAGATGTCATTCAATTTGTTGCAGAACGAAAGCATAAGCTGCAATGTGTGGTTTCAAACATAAGAATGGACTTTCCAAATACATCTGTGGTTCCTTTAGGCCAAAGCCAATATCCCGGATTATCAGATTATGCAGATGGTGTTGATACAATGGCATTTCTTTTGAAACTTTAACGCATCTTCTCCTTGGATGAATACTGTCAAAATCTTATATTTGCTTGAATAAAGGTATAAAAATGCCACAGATTATTCACAAGTGTTTGTTTTAAAGGAGTTCATGAGCTCACTTCGTTCGGTTCACAGATTTATTAAATCAACATGATGAAACGCCCATGACAGGATTTTTGACACACAGGAGGATGATTATTCAACCCGAGGTTAGAAGTTGGAGGTTTGAGGTTAGAAAAAGAAAATCTAACATCCAACATCCAACCTCTAACATCAATTCCTGATCTTGGGCAAACTTACAAAGAGCAGATTATTAAATACTTAAGAAAATATAAACAGATGAGCAAGCAACTTCTTTTTTCCCTGATGTTTCCTATACTTCTCATTTTAAGTATAGATGTTTATGCTGATGATCAGGAACGTGCGCGAAACAGCATGGTTCGTCAGCAGATTCAGGCACGTGGAATAGGTCACCAGGCTACCCTGGATGCGATGCGAAATGTTCCCCGGCATCTGTATGTCCCTTTCCCACAGCGAAGAAATGCTTACGACGACAGACCTCTTCCTATCGGTTACGGTCAAACCATTTCTCAACCATATATTGTAGCTTTCATGACCGAAATTGTAGATCCAAAACCGGATGACAAGATGCTGGAAATTGGAACAGGATCAGGCTATCAGGCTGCTGTCCTGGCAGAGATTATTGAGGAGGTATATACCATAGAGATCATAAGGCCTCTTGGAGAACAGGCGAAAAGGATTTTAGATGTGCAATATGATAATGTTTATGTAAAAATTGCTGACGGCTACCACGGTTGGGCGGAACACGCGCCTTTTGATGCCATCGTTGTGACAGCCGCCGCTGAGTACATTCCACCCCCCCTTGTGGAACAGTTAAAAGAGGGGGGGCGAATGATTATACCGGTCGGCTCTCCTTTCCAGGTTCAGCAACTGATGCTGGTTGAGAAAGGGAAAGATGGGGAGATCAGTACCCGCAGTCTGATGCCTGTTCGTTTTGTACCGTTCGAAAGGGAAAGATAATGGGTTTGATTTCCGGCCATAAAGGCAATATCCGGCAGATTTTTAGTCTGGGGCTGCACTCTGCTGCAATTATTGCCTTCCAGCTGGCGCTGATGCAGCTGATCTCCATCGTACAGTGGCACCATTTTGCCTACATGATCATATCTGTTGCAATGTTGGGGTTTGGTGCAAGCGGCACGCTTCTGGCCCTGGCGCGCGAAAGATTGATCCGTTCATCTTCATGGCTGGTACCAATACTTATGACCATCAGCGGCTTCTTTATGATCGTCTCATTTGAGATCACCCGTCTGGACTTTTTCAGCTTTGACGTATTCCTGCTTTTTGTTGACCGGTCGCAGTTTTTGATACTGGCAGCCAATTATCTCATCTATTTCGTGCCGTTTTTTAGCGGTGCACTGGCCATAGGCATCCTCTTCATCAAACACTCCAGGCAGATAGGCACCTATTATTTTTCAAACCTTCTGGGTTCCGGGATAGGTGGATTGTTTTTTCTGCTTTTGTTCGGGAATATCATGCCACAGCATGTGCCTGCCGTAATTGGCTTGTTATCGGTGGTGGCAGGACTAATCAGCCTGGTAAAGCGAAAAGCATTATTGCATTTAGCTATCGTATTGCTGGCAGTGGTTTCATCTTTTCTTCTGATGCGCACACAGGACAGGATTTCGGTATCACAGTATAAAAGCCTGGCACGTGCCCTGAACCTCCCGGACGCAGAAATCATGCATCGTCAGCCAAGCATCCACGGATTGATCGAAGTGGTTAGTAGTCCGGCCTTGCGATTTGCACCTGCATTAAGTCTGAATTTCACGGGTGAAGTACCGGTAAAGAAAAATGTTTTTGTCAATGCGGATTTTTTTGGTGTGGTTCCGCATTTCGATGTTAAAGCGGATTCACATATTCTGGACCACACTACACAGGCTTTACCATGGATTATGCAGGGTCGCAACAAAGTATTAATGCTCAATGCAGGGGAGGGGGCACCTTTGGCGCATGCTTTTGCTTACAACCCCGAAAGGGTGGATGTCGTGATTCCCAATAGCAGCTTTGTTGAGATGATGCAACAGGAGTTTGCCGAAGAATCGGGGAATCTTTTCCTTCATGAAGAACTGCAAATTTATGCCATTGAAGCCCGCAATTTTCTAGCCTCCAAACCACCTCAGGGTTACGACATCATTGTTTTACCGCAACAGGGCACCTTTGGCGGAGCAGCAGGGATCAATGCTCTACGGGAAAGCTATGAAATGACCCTGGAGTCTTTTGATCTTATGTGGAATCATCTTGATCAGGATGGCGTAATCACCATTACAACCTGGATTGATTATCCTTCGCGGGCAAGCCTGAAAATACTGGCCACTTTGGTGCAAACAGCTAAAAACAAAGGTGTAGCTGACCCCAGTGCGCACATTGCCGCACTGAGATCCTGGGGAAACGTCACCTTTGTGTTAAAAAAATCGCCACTTTCCCCGGAAGAGATAAAGAACATCCGTGGCTTTGCCTCGTCAAAGTTTTTTGACCCCCTCCTTTTGCCCGACCTGCAGAAGGAAGAACGCCAGCAATTCAACGTGGTGGGCGATCAAAGCTTTTTTCAGTATATCGACCAGATCATGACCGGCGATGAGGAGATATTCAGCGATTATGGTTTTGTGATTCGGCCGGCAACTGACGACAAACCCTACTTTTCACAATTTTTACGGCTCAGTCAGCTTCGACACCTTAACGAAATATTCGGTGGCGATCAGCTACCTTTCCTGGAACTGGGATATCTCATTGTGGTTATTACTTTAGTCCAAAGCACCTTACTGGCGTTAATCTTCATCATACTGCCACTTTTGCGGCTAAGGAAAAGTCAGAAAGGGAAAACCGGAACTTTGCTGTATTTTGGTGCGCTTGGAATCGGATACATGTTTGTGGAGATCATTTTGATCCAGCGTTTTGTGCTGTATTTCGGGCATCCGGTATTTTCTATAGCAGCTGTGATCAGCACCATGCTGATCGCCAGCGGAATGGGAAGCCTGACATCGGGTAAACTACCTGCTACGGCAAAAACAACAGCCTTTTTCGGACTCATCGTTACCCTGTTTCTTACAGGTTATCTGCTTTTGCTGACCCCGGTGATGCAGGGAACGATCGCCAGCCCGGTATCACTTAAGATTTTGATCAGTTTATTGCTGATAGGGATTCCCTCCTTTTTTAAAGGCATGATGTTTCCGTTGGGGATCCGCTATCTTTCAGATTATGATGTAAGCCAGGTGCCCTGGGCCTGGGGGATCAATGGCTCAGTGTCGGTGATCAGCACCTCTCTGGCCATGCTGATTGCCGTTGAAGCAGGCTTTATGGTGGTGATGGGCATTGCCGTCGTATGTTATTCCATTGCCTTTCTCACTTTTTTATTTCACAATCTGTTTTTTCGAAAACCCCATGTAATGACAGGGCTTGACCTGTAAGACCTAAACACAACATAATGAACCCAGAACCCCA
>SLNX01000170.1 GCA_007132825.1 Bacteroidales bacterium
ATGGAGAGCTGCCAGCTTTCGGGTTTTTGTGGTTCACTCCGACAGTTCAAAAACTGACCCGTTATATAGCCTCATCAACCAGCTTCTCGACAATCACAGGCTGAAAGCTGATGTCAAAGTCATTAACAATGCCGTGGAACAGCTTCCCCTGGAAAAGATCATCCGTGCCGAATCAAGGGAGACAGATCTTTGCATCATGGAGCTGCCGGAGTTTAACTCCAAAGAACCTCAGGATATGTTGAAAAAGGCAAACCTGCTGATTGACAGTGTATCGACTGCCCTACTTGTTTCCGCATCCACCTTTTTTGATGACATTAACATCATTGATGAAACACAGCCTCCGGAACGGGAGCAAGGACCGGATGTAATAAAGCGAGCTACTTTTGACGTGGTCAGTTACCTTCAGCCCTCTTCAAGGGAAATCATTACGAATGAGGTGGTAAATATTGCACAGACAGCAAGTAAATTTGCCCTGAAATACTATGAAAATGGCCCCGAGAGAATTCACCGGCTCGATCTGCGATTCTTCCCGGAATTGCTAAACTTCACGCTGAAAACCATTGACACATTACAGCGTTCGGTTAGTAGCTCGAAAAGAGCTGACCGCGACAAAAACTTTCTCGTTATCCTGAATGATTTTTCTTTTCACACCCAGCGACATATCCACATGTTGCGCGAACAGAGGGTGCAAAACATTCAGCAGTATCTTGAAGAGGCAAATATAAGTTACCTGGACGAGCTACGTGCGATGATAAACGTGATGCCGGAGCATATCAGGATCAAGCTTTCAGGGAAAGAATTTGCCATTAAGGATCACGACCGTTTCAGAACCCGCTTTTATAAGACAAGAAAAAGGCTGCTGTCTGCAATCTTAAGAAAGCCGGTAACACATAAAATCCGTGTTACCCCTTCAGCCCGTTACTTTTTATACCACAAGCGGATTCAGCTAATCCATGAGCTGATGGTGGAGTTTGCGCTACATTCGTTCATGGAAATGGTAGAGGTGGGCAAACTTTTCAATGCCATCCATGAACTTATCGAGAAAGTGAGACTGGAAGAGGGTAACAAAGCCAAAAGCCTTGAAATGATCAAGCTGGAACGAAGTCGTTTGGCTGCTAAAGTGGATGTTGTGGAGGAGGATAGCAAAAACTTTTACTTAAATGCGGGACAAAAGATGCATGAAGCACTTTTGGCTGACCTGCAAGAGTTTAGCCATACACTCGAAAGCACCGGTGCAAACATTCTGAGCAGCAACTTCTATCCATATTTCAAAAAGGATCCGGCCATCGTTGCCGATATTGAGCAATTTGCAAAAGTTTGGTCCAAAAACCTGTCCCTTTTCATCAACAAGGCTATTATTGATTATTACATTCTTTCGATCAAAAGCCGAATCCAGTCCAAAATTAAAAAATACAACTACGAATTTAAACTTCTCCTTAACAGTGAACTGATCCGGCATCTTGATGAATTTGAACGCAATGTTCAGCAGTTGCTTGCAGACAAAGAGGCGGGCCTCTCCAAAACACCCCGTTTGGAACATGAACACCTGAAAGCGATTCCGGTTGCCAATATTTTCAATGGGCTTTATTCTGAAATCGGTGAGTTGCTGAATGACATTCCCGACAAAATTGAAGTAACTGCAGAGCAACTTGGTGAAAAGTTTAAGGAAACAGCCTTTACGGAGGCGGAACGCCTGATGGTCAGTTTAAGAAAGACTGTGGAATACTATGTCAGCACCGAACTCATCGACTTCAGCAACAAGAAATGTATTGATATAGAGCAGGAGCTAAAGCAGCATCTTGCATCTGTAAAGGACATGGTGCGATTGCTGAACTTCAGTCTTGACAACCGGGGTAAAGATGATGCGGCTGCCGAACAGGCTGACCGTGATCGCCAGGCCCTGGTTTTGATTCAATCTTTTTTAGATAAGCTGGTGCTTGAAAGGCAGCAAATTTTACACCTTGCTGCAAACATTGAAAATGCCTTTGCTGCCGGACTGAAGCAGAGCTTTGATCCGCTTTCCTCTGCTACAATCAACAAAACAAGCCTTGCCGTCAGGAGGAGGTCAAGGGATGCGGAGCAGGCTGAACTTTCCGGTAGTTTGCAACGCCAGTGGCAGCGACTCAGGGAAATTGCGCGCAATCGCTTTGTGGATCTTTTATACAGTAAAAGTGAGGGGCAGCTTTGGATCAGCCATTTTGAACAGCCTGACGCCAAACTGAACAACTCCAACAGGGATGTCCTGACTTTTGCCGAGACCATTACACCTGACCCGGCGATCATAAAGGAATTGCCATTCTATTACACCTCACTGTTCTCCGGACAATCGGGCACGGGAGATGATTTTTGGATTGGAATGGACGCTGAGATTCAAGCCAGTGTGCAGGCTGTCCAAAGGTATAAGGCGGGCTTCCCCGGGGCCTTGCTGATCACCGGTGCACGAACCTCAGGAAAATCAAGCCTTTCAAAAAAAGTAGCAGAACGCTTTTTTAGCATGGAGCACATTCACTCCGTTCAGGCACCCCAGGATTGTTCAGCTGATGCTGATCTGTTTGCACTAAAATTACTTGACGCATTGAATGCGAGAAACAGACGTGTGGAGGATGTGTTCAGGGCTATGCCTGCCGGAAAGGTGATCATTATTCATGACCTGGGACTTTGGTGGGAGCGTCGGCCGGGTGGCAATGTGGTGGTGGAAACAATCCTGAATCTGATTGACCGGTTTGGAAACAAGTGCCTGTTCATTATTAATGTGAACGCCTACGCATTTAACCTGATTGACAAACAAACGAAACTAAGCAGCTATGCGCTGGCCACTGTGCAATGTGAACCTTTCGATGCCAGGGAACTAAAAGAGATGATCATGCTCAGGCATCAGGCAGGTGGTCTAAAGTTCCAGATTCACAAAAAAGAGGAGAGCCGGATGTCTGCATGGGACTTTGCCCGTCTTTTCAACCGGCTTTTTGACCAATCGAAGGGCAATCCCGGACTGGCAGCCAGGCTTTGGCTCTCTTCCATCAAAAAGGTATCAGGAAAAACCATTGTTTTGGACACGGTTAAGCTACCTGATAAAAATGTTTTTGAGGTGCTGACGCCCGGACAATGGTTCTACATCCAGCAGTTTTTATACAATCGCCGATTCACGGTTGCCAAGCTTGCAAAAAATATTGAACGAACGGAAGCGGATGTAGCCGGGGATGTTCGCGAGCTTATGCGAACCGGTATTCTTGTGGAAAGGTTTGAGGGTGTTTTTGCCATAAGATCGGGTCTGGACCTTTACCTTGCAGAACAATTAAAAAACAAAAAGAGATTATGAACCTGTTGATTTTTGCCATAACCGGTCTTGTTATATTTTTGCTTTTCAGGTTGTTGAACAGGATTGCCAAGGCCTTCGTTGGAAAAAGGCAGTTGCGCAGCGCGTTATTGAGGGTGTTGCCTGTGGTTGAACTTGTAGTGTGGGTGGCCTTTTCATTCTGGGGCGTACTGGTGCTTTTTGGACAGCATCAGTATTATGACCTGATTGTTGTGTTGCTTGCAGTACTGGTGATCTTCGGACTGGCGTGGTTCGTGTTTCGTGATTTCCTTGCCGGCGTCCTTTTAAAATCTGAAAAGGCATTGTACCCCGGACAGGTAATCAAAACACCAATCGTTGAAGGAAAGATCAAGTCGATGGGGTTCCGAAACATTGAACTTGTAAATGAAGCCGGCGAAACCGTTAACGTACCCTACTCGAGGCTAAGTAATCAGCTTTTCATCATTCCTCCTGAAAATGAAGACAGCCTGCCACATCAGGCAAAAATCCCCCTGTTACCCAAACAGGCTTCGGAACAAACCAAAGAAAAGGTGTATAAATACCTTATGGCAATGCCTTGGGTGATAAGCCCGGCTCCCGGTATACAGATCGTAAAGACCAGCGAGGGTCATCATTTCATGTATGTTACCTTTTATACCTATATGCGGACGCATGCGCTGATTGTCGAGGAAAAGATAAAGGCATTGCTGAAGGAGGACGCAGAGGCAGATTAATAGTGCTTTGCTGACGGAGATTGGAAAGCCACAACTCTGTTTAACTGTTTCTTTTAACGGTAAACTCAATGAGCTGTTCGAGCGATCTACGGCCGGGACTTTCCGGAAGTTCATGGAGTAAACGCAATGCATGTGTCTTGAAAGCGTTCATCTGTTTGGTTGCGTATTCAATACCCCCTTTGGCATAAACCATTTCGATAAGGTCAGCTACTTTCTTTTCATCATGACTGTGGTTTTTGACAGTATTAATGATTCTGCGCCGTTCCATATAAGATGAATTATTAATCAAATATATCAGGGGCAGCGTCATTTTTCGCTCCTTGATGTCGGTGCCTGTGGGTTTCCCTTTGGTAGCCCCTGCATCAAAATCCAGAATGTCGTCTTTGATCTGGAAGGCAATTCCCGCCTGTTCGCCAATAAGGTGCATTTTTTTAATTTCTTCAGGGGATGCCCCTGCTGATGCTGCGCCGCACGCCAGACATGAAGAGATCAGCGATGCGGTTTTTTTGCGAATGATCTCCAGGTAAACCTCTTCACCAATATCAAGGCTTCGGGCCTTTTCAATCTGCATCAACTCCCCTTCGCTCATTTCGCGAACAGATTCGGTAACAATCTGAAGCAGGTCAAAATCATTATGATCCAGACTTAATAATAGCCCCCTGGAGAGGAGATAATCACCAACAAGAACTGAAATTTTGTTTTTCCACAACGCATTCAGCGAAAAGAAGCCTCGGCGTTCGTTTGAATCATCAACCACATCATCGTGGATCAGGGTTGCGGTATGCAGCAATTCAATGAGTGTGGCAGCGCGATAGGTGCGTTCAGAAATCTCACCGAAGATTCCTGCTGAGAAAAACACGTATAGCGGCCGTATTTGTTTCCCTTTACGTTTTACAATATAGCGGGTGATCTTGTCGAGCAGGCCAACATCACTTTTCAGAGACGCTTTGAACCGGGCTTCAAAGGTCTTAATGTGCGCTTCAACCGGCTCCTTTATTTGTTTCAGTGTAGTCATGTGCTAATGGTTCCTGCTGCAAACTTAGTTGTTCTTACTTATTGAAACAAATTTCCGGGCTTTTTGTTGTGAAACCCTGAACAGGTTGCTGTATTTACGGCCGCAGCCTTATTCGACCGGCAACAATGCTTGATATCCTATCTGCAGGGATCCTTTCCTGGCTCATTGTGTCTCTTTCCCTTATGGTTACGGTATTGTCTTCAAGGGTTTGATGGTCGATCGTGATGCAGTAAGGCGTTCCAATGGCATCCTGCCTGCGGTAACGGCGGCCAATGGCATCCTTCTCTTCATACTGACAAAGAAAATCGTACTTAAGGGCGTCAAAAATCTCCCTGCCCTTCTCTGGAAGGCCATCTTTTTTCATCAACGGCAAAACAGCTATTTTAATCGGTGCAAGTGCCGGCGGGATGTTCATGACAACACGCTGGCTGCCATCTTCCAGTGTTTCTTCGTTGTATGCATGGCTTACGATTGCAAGAAACATCCGGTCAAGACCAATCGAAGTTTCAACAACATAGGGAACATAACTTTCATTGGTTTCCGGATCAAAATATTGCAACTTCTTGCCTGAAAACTTCTGATGCGCACCCAGATCGAAATCAGTGCGAGAGTGGACGCCTTCCAGCTCCCGGAATCCAAATGGGAACTCAAACTCAATATCAACGGCGGCATTGGCATAATGCGCCAGCTTTTCGTGTTCATGAACCCTGAAGTGTTTGGCCGGAATCCCGAGTGCCAGATGCCATTTCATCCGCTCTTCCTTCCAGTATTCGTACCATTCTTTTTCTTCTCCGGGTCTTACAAAAAACTGCATCTCCATCTGTTCAAACTCACGCATCCTGAAGATAAACTGACGGGCCACGATCTCGTTGCGAAAAGCCTTGCCTATTTGCGCAATCCCAAAGGGAAGCTTTTTCCTGCCGGTTTTCTGTACGTTCAGGTAGTTGACAAAAATTCCCTGGGCCGTTTCCGGACGCAGGTAGACCTGGGAGGCGCCTTCGTTCAGGGATCCCATCTGGGAACTGAACATCA
>SLNX01000220.1 GCA_007132825.1 Bacteroidales bacterium
AGCATGGAGAATGAACTATCTGCAGGCAGCAGTTTTGTGATTGGTGAAGCACGCGAAAGTGGAACTGTCGGTATTTATGAAAAAAACGGGAGTGCAGATGATCAGCTTATCCGAAATATCATCAGCAAAGTTCCCCAGGAACGAATCATCTGGGAAGCACCACTCAAATCGCAGCAAACATGGTTTGTCCGCCTTCTTGGGGCCAATGTAAATCTCGGAAACATCGCCCCTTCAGAAATTGCAGCAGTGGAAACATTGCGACTCGGATTGCGAGGTGATACTTTCTTTGAATTCCTGCCCCAGGAAATGGACAAACACAAACTCTCCAAAACATAAGCGCAAACAGCGGATGTTTTGTTGATAAACAATTCTAATTTTTCAGCATTGATGAAGCAAAGATCTGTTGGCGGGTATGTATTGTTGATTTTACGCGGCATGGGTATGGGAGGTGCAGACGTTATTCCTGGCGTATCGGGAGGCACAATTGCTTTTATTACAGGAATTTACGAAGAACTTATCCAAAGCATAAAAAGCATCAATGCAAAGCTCTTTCAGACCCTTTTTAAACAAGGGATTGCTGCGGCCTGGAAACAGATAAACGGAAATTTCCTGATAGCCGTTGCCGGAGGTGTGCTGATAAGCATATTCTCCCTTGCCCGAGTCATTTCATGGCTGCTCAGCAATCATCCGATGCTCGTTTGGGCTTTTTTCTTTGGTCTGATCGTCGGTTCTGCCATCTACATTGGCCGTAAGATCAAAAAATGGACTGCATTATCAGGGAGCCTGCTTTTGGCAGGAAGCATTCTGGCTTACTACATTACCATCGCCACACCGGCAACCACACCCGAACAAATGTGGTTCATCTTTCTGTCGGGAGCCATAGCTTTTTGTGCCCTGGTGCTACCGGGTATATCCGGAGCCTTCATCCTGGTTCTGTTAGGGAAGTATGAGTTCATGCTTCATGCCGTAAGGGATTTCAAAGCTGATCTGATCGCTGTTTTTGCACTGGGAGGGGTTTTGGGTGTAATACTTTTTTCAAATGTGATCGCCTGGCTGTTCAAGCATCACCCCAATGCAACACTTGCACTTTTATCAGGGTTTATGATTGGATCCCTTAACAAGCTGTGGCCATGGAAAGAGGTACTTGAATGGCGTACCGTCAGTCAGGGTCATGCAGTCCCCCTGCTTGAAAAAAGCATATCACCATGGCGGTTTGCAGAGATCTACGGCCAGGACCCCCTCCTTGTTCCCGCAATCCTATGCATGCTTGCCGGCATCTCCCTGGTTTTATTCTTTATGTTATTCACTAAAAAAAAGGGTGAGGAAAGGCTTTAACGACTCTTTTATCTCCGACCTGTTTTTAATCTTTGTCTTTTGTCCCATACAAAAACCAGCAAACTGGTAAAAACCACCCCGAATACAATCCCCAAAACGGGATTCACCCCCTCCACAGGCTCACCAAAAGCTCTGTACAGACCTGAAAACAATGCAGATAAGCCCAATGCGAGCATCGAAAAAAACAAAAATTGATCAAAGACCTTTTCAAGCCTTTGATTTGCAGGCCGGGAGTCAATGTCTTTGTAAAAATAACTGGTATATTGCTTCGGTCTTGTTTGTCCGGGACGGTAATAAACTTTTCGGTTCATGATCCCTTTTGCGAGTCGAAGATCATACACCCGCCTTTTGTTTGAATCCCTTAGGACCTGGTAGGCCTCATTAACCCTCTGGAATTCCTGCTTTGCTGACCTTTCGGGATTGACATCAGGATGAACCTTTTTGGCATGAGAACGAAACGCACGCCTGATAATATCATTTGTAGCATCTGGTTTTACCCCCAATATCTGATAATAATTCATTCAGCAATACTTTGAATTCTACAATATAATCATTTATCGCCAAATGACAAAATGAGAATATTTCAGGAAATTATAGTTATAAGTCCTTGTGACTATGAATGAGACAATGGCAAAATGCAAAATGCTGGTTAAAAAATTACCGAATGGAAATACCCAAACCTGCCGTGATCAAATTATAATTGGCCCGTGTATATTTGGCATGCAATGTGACCACTGCCAGTTTCAGCCTCAGTCCTGCAGAGGTTTGCAATCCGGAAAAGTTATCAAACTCGAGATTCACCGGATTTGTATAATCTTCAATCAAAACAACAATTTCATCATTATGGATTTGGGAATTAATCATGGGGTAATCGCCCAGTAATCCTACCGTGGTAAACGCCCTGCTGTAGCCAACACCGCCAAAAACCGTGATTACGGGCAGGTCATAAGACAAAATGGCTGAAGTTGTAAATCCCTGCATATTAATATCAAGCCTTTGGTTGTCATAATTTGCTTGTCCGCCAGTAATAGGTATTCCATCTATCTCTGAGCCATAAATGCTTTTCTGAAAATCGATATCAGAAGAGAAGTTTATGATGGTGTAAGCCCCAAACAACGATGCGTTCAGGAAGGGAATCCTGTCAATCAGGCGAAAGTGTTGCAGCACATCATACTTTACGCCAACGCCCCACAAATAGGCATTCATGTCTTCATATGATATGCTGGGCATAAACCGCCCATTAACCTCTATACCTCCGGGTAATCCGACACCTCCTTTGATCATTGGCATTGGATAATAGGAAACATCGACACCTCCGGGGGTATTAAAATCCACAAGTGGCTGATCCAAACCGCCCATCATCAGAATTAAGGCAGGCCCCCGGTCTGTTCCGCCGGCAAATGTTGGAGCCAGTGGGGGGTCTCCTGGCTTGAGTTCCACACTTTGCAATTCCAACTGTGTAACATCAAAAATGGTAGCAGACTCAGGAACCAAAGCTGTTGTGATTGTGAAAGTAATATCAAAACCTAAAGTGCGGTGGACTTTGGCGGTATTATACCATCCTCCGTTAAGATTGGCACCCATTCCATTGCCAAGGGGCTCAAGATAAGCTTGTATCAGTTTTTCTCCATCTCCAATCCCTCCCTGGATAAACTCTACAATTTCGGTTTGAGATTTAACCTGAAAGCTGTTAATTGCCAGTAAAACAAATACAATCATTCCACCGGTAAAACATTTTTTTTTCATCATTATATAAAGTTACGTGCAACAATACTATTCAAATACTATCTGAATAAATGGATATAACTAAAATTTGTTGTTTTAAATATTCGAAAGTCCTGCCCGACATCAACTCTTCCGGTTTGGAACCATGGCAGGGTTGTTGAAAAACAACTGGGTAGGCTCAAAATAGAAATGGGGGCATATCTCATTTCAGGCGCTTTCATGCAAATTTATCATTTCTGTTGAAAAATGGCAAGAAATTTCATCTGTTAAAAACGAGAAAATTATTGTGTAAAAGCTTTGTATCTTAAAAAATAATCACGTACTTTGCACTCCTTTTTGAAAAAACCGTTTATTCGCTTAAATAAAAAACAACAGAATCATGTCACGAATTTGCCAAATAACCGGGAAGAGGCCGATTACAGGCCACCATGTATCGCACTCAAACATTAAGACCAACAGATGGTTTTATCCCAATATCCAGACAAAACGCTACTTTGTTCCTGAAGAGAATCGCTGGGTTACACTTAAAGTTTCAGCAGCAGGAATGCGCATCATTAATAAAAAGGGGGTTTATGCTTCCATCAAAGATGCAAAAGCAAAAGGTTTCATGAAGTAGCAATATACGTCAGAAAAAAAAGCTGTTGTGGCAAATAAGCTACAACAGCTTTTTTTTTACAGCTGTTAAAGATTTATAAGATTTTCTGCAAAAAAAATCTTTCTTTTTCCATGTCTGCGATTCTTCATAACTTTACCTGTTATTTTCATGAGAAGAATGTCCAGGTTTAATGCTGTTATATTTCTGATATTTGTAATGATATCAGCCACACTATGGGCGGGGTTCAGTACAAGTGACACCCCTTCCCCCCGTCGTGTAATACAGTTTTCCGGACTCGTTCTTACCGGAGACAGCCTGAAGCCCTTACCCTACAGCACGATTTGGGTAAAAGGAACAAGACGCGGAACAACCACCGATTATTATGGGTTTTTCTCACTCCCGGTATATGAAAAAGACACCCTGCGTTTCACATCTGTCGGATATAAAGAAAGCTTCTATATCGTTCCTGATACACTCACACGTCATCGGTATTCAGCCGTTCAGATGATGACCAAAGATACAATCCATCTTGCTGAAACCGTGATCTATCCGTGGCCAACCCGTGAACAATTCAGGCGAGCCTTTCTGCACACTGAAGTCCCATCAGATGACTATGACAGGGCAATGCGAAACCTGGCCCACGCTGAAATGCGTGAGCGTTTTGAAAAAATGCCAATGGATGGAAGCATGAATTTCCGACACCTGGTTCAGCAGCATTCGCAACAGCTTTACTATGCCGGTCAGGCTCCGCCAATTAGAATTTTCGACCCTTTCGCATGGGCCGAGTTCTTTCAGGCCTGGCGCGAAGGCCGCTTCCGAAGAAATGATTAATAACTAATTTCATGTCAACGCGACTCATGCTGGTTGCAAACAATAATTTTGTCCTCTCAAGGTTATTAATATTAGCGACTTTACGATCATCGGTTTCTATGTAAGGAGGAGATGGTCATGTTTATTAGCATCAAATAAATATATCTTTGCGTATTATTATCTAACTGGGAAGTGAATCATCGGTCAACGCTTTTGTTCATTGTATCGCTCTTCTTGATCATTCAGGGAGTTTCTGCACAACATGGCACCCTTGAGGGCCATATCCGTAATCCGGAAGGAGAAGCACTGGCGTTCGTGCATATAGCCATTGATGGGACCGCGCGAGGAACAACCAGTAACGAAGAAGGATATTTCATTATCAGAACACCTGTTCGTGAAGAGTTCCTGCTGCGCATCTCTTATCTGGGCTACATGCCCAAAAGCCTCCCCCTTGTCTTTCTTCCGGGTGAGCAACGCATGGTTGAAATCATACTGGACCCGATTGCCACAGACCTGCCGGACATAGAAATAATTGGCCGACAGCTTTTAACCACAGACATTACAAGACTTGATCCAAGCCTAACAAGGGCATTACCCGGTCCATCCTCAGGTATTGAAGGGCTGCTGCAAACCCTGCCAGGTGTGTCAACCGCATCAGAGTTATCCACCCAGTATTCGGTAAGGGGAGGAAATTATGACGAAAACCTGGTTTACGTTAACGGGATTGAGATCTATCGCCCTTTTCTGGTCAGGGCAGGACAACAGGAGGGGCTAAGCTTTCTGAATCCCGATATGGTTGCTTCCATTGAATTCTCGGCGGGCGGGTTCAATGCAGAATATGGCGACAAAATGGCTTCGGTGCTCGATATTACCTATAAGACACCAGAAGCATTTGCCGGCTCTTTCTCCCTAAGTCTTTTGGAGGGTGCTTTACATCTGGAAGGGGCTTCCGAACAACATAAATTATCCTACCTTTTTGGTGTCAGGTACAAATCAAATCAGTATCTGTTGGGCACACTTGACACTCAAGGAGATTATCAACCTTCCTTTACCGACATCCAAGGGTTGGTCAACTACAACATATCCGGGCGCTGGAGTCTGAGTTTTTTGGCCAACTTTAATAACAACAGATATCAGTTCGTTCCCGAAGTGCAAAGAACCCGTTTTGGGACCATTACCGAAGTTCGTGAGTTCACTGTATTTTTCGACGGACAGGAGGTAACACAATTCCTTACAGGCATGGGAGCCCTGTCGTTGAATTACAAACCCAGGGAGGACCTGTCGCTGCAGTTCATAACCAGTGTTTTTCAATCTGATGAGAGAGAATATTTTGATGTGCTTGGTCAGTATTGGTTGCAACGCGTTGAAACCGACATGGGTCAGGATGATTTTGGGCAACCGGTGGGAGAACCCCTTGGTGTTGGAACATTCCTTAATCATGCCCGTAATTACCTGAACGCCATCGTTTGGAATGCTGAGATCAAGGGACAATGGAGCCATGATGGACAAGACTTACGCTGGGGAGTCAA
>SLNX01000092.1 GCA_007132825.1 Bacteroidales bacterium
AAAGCCGAAAACAGCTCAGCACATCCCAGCGGACCACCCGGATGCCCCGATTTGGCAGCATAAACCATCCTGACTACGTCTCTGCGAATCTGTGAGGCGACCTTCTGTAATTTTTTAATATCTGTCATTTTCAATATTATATTGGTTATTGTTTGAATTGCTTATTACAAGAAACTTTGTTTATTTTGATTAAAACTACAAATGTCTGAAAAAAATGGTAAGCCTGAAACAGAATTTCTTCTATTTTGTCAGAATGGTTTTATCTTTGTAAAAATTAAGGTCATGAAAGTCGCAGATAATAAAATAAAAAGTATCAGTTGTACCGATCCACCTGTACTGCTTAATGGGTGGAAACACCATCAGCACTTTCTGACCGACCAGATCCGGAGATGGACAACAAAACCGGAACAACTTCTTCCTTTGTTTGTTGCAAAGCTTAAAATGCTCGGAGAGTCACAGTTTGACCTTTACACAGGAAAACTCACCCCGGGGGAGATTGCACACGACATTACCGAAACACTTGTTGGCTTTAATGTTTTTAAACCCAATGCATACCGGCAATGGATAGAAAGGTCCAATCAGCTTTTCTGGCAGGTTAACATTTCAGACGGTTCCGAATGGACACTTCGTTTGGGTGAAGATGAGGATTATTATATTCATATACACCCTGCTCGTCATTCGCTTTACACTACCCGGTTAAAGGGGAATCCAATGCGTACTGCATTAAGCACACTCGTTCTGGCAGCAATGCGAAAGGAGAAACCAAGCATGATCATTCTCAATAAAGTGCGTACCGATTATCTTGGACTATCCGCATTAACCAAACCGATGTCAAAGGAGATTTTTACACTGTTAAACCAGATGGCAGAACTGTCAGGGATCAAATTCTGATCATCTACCCATTCAAATAATAAAACAACAGGATGAGGGGTATCAGTATTCCGGCTCCAGTGATCCAGGCGCCACGGCGTGTGATCCCATTCTTTCCCCTGAGAATGAAAAGGCCGGTAACGGCCAATATGATCAATCCCCCGGCGTAAAGATCGGAAAACCATGTCCAGAGCCTGCGCGGGGTATTGTAATGCAAAAAATTCACCTGGCGAAAGACCGGCCTTGGCCGAACCGTTTCCAGATCTCCCCTCCCATCAACTACATCAACCGTAATGCTGCCATGGCGAATGAAGATACGGAGCCTGTCGCCGCTTCTCAAAGTGGTTCTTAAATCATCTTCCCTGTCAAGTTGCCTGAGAAAATGGATCGCAATATCTCTGTCATCCACAATCTCTTCGCCAGGGGGAGTCAAACTCAGGGTTTTTTGGGTGATGATGTAATTTGGGTTCCATTGATGCCGATGGTTCAGCGCAATACCCGAAAGACCGTAAATGATGCACATCCCGAAGAAAAAATACCCCAGGTCACGATGAATGGCACGATTGATCTTACGAAGCTTCATCTGGATACATAAGAAAACTGCCGGAAGATTACTACCGGCAGAATCATTGTGTAAAGAATTGGTTACTTGAGCTCAAAAGCCATCAGTTCAACGTACGGACGAATGTCAGGAGAAATTCCTTTCTCAGCCATTCTTTTGATGGCTTCCTCTGTAGAGTCGCAAGCATGGTCATGATCATCATCACCATGATCGTGATGGTCCTCCCCCAACTCATCCAGGTTTCTGATCGCCGTGTGCAATACACCGGTAATAACAACCTGAGCACCTTCATGCTCCTGAGTAAACTCATTCATCATATCACCAAGCATCACCTGCATGCTGTAGGTATCATTATCAACCTGTGCAACACGCATTTTGTCTCCACTATGACGACACATGTGGTCAATAACACCTTCAAAACGCACGGTCTGACCTTCATAAACAAGCGGATCAACTGCAAGTTGTTCAATCGTGTAGGTATTTACGACGCTCTCAGCTTGCTGTTGGGTTTGGTTTCCACAGGCAGTCATTATTAAACCTGCAACCATCAATAAAAATAATCTTTTCATAAGGTTTTGATTTTTTAAAAAATACTTCGGCAAAGATAAAAAGAAATCAAAACATTGAGTAGGTAATTCCTTTAACTTTGCGGTTTTTAAAACACAGGATTATGGGTTCAAGCATCGGTGAATTGGCGGCGTTGTTTACAGCGGTTTGCTGGACCGTTACTGCCATCTCTTTTGAAGCTGCAAGTCGAAAAGTGGGGAGTATTCCGGTAAACATCATCCGGCTTGTGATGGCATTTGTCTTAATCGGCCTTTTTACCTGGCTGCGCCGCGGCATGCTGCTCCCTTTGGATGCTACGGCCTACAACTGGTTTTGGCTGGCATTATCCGGACTTGTTGGATTTGTTATTGGGGACCTTTTTCTATTCAAGGCATTCGCTGTAATTGGCAGCCGATTATCTCTGCTGATTATGACCCTGGTACCACCCTTTGCGGCTCTCATCGGCTGGATATTGCTTGGAGAGGTTTTGGCACCGATCCACATTGGCGGGATGGCCCTGACCATCTCGGGTATTGGATTGGTTATCCTGCATCGAAAAAGGAAAAATCATCCAACAAAAGAGATGCCTGCAAAAGCTCCTCCCATTGGCATTGTTTACGCCTTGCTGGGTGCCATTGGACAAGCAGCAGGACTGGTGTTGAGCAAGTTGGGAATGCAGGATTATGATGCCTTTTCTGCAACCCAGATCAGGGTTATTGCGGGGATTATCGGTTTTACAATTGTTATTCATGTTTTTAAGAAGTGGTTTGCGGTCAATCTTGCCCTTAAAAACAAAAAAGCCCTGAAGCTGATGTTTATCGGTGCAATTTTCGGTCCTTTCCTGGGTGTTTCCTCCTCGCTGATCGCTGTTAAATATACCGCCACCGGCATTGCATCCACCGTGATGTCCATTTCACCCATTCTGATCTTGCCGGCAACCTATTTCCTATACAAACAAAGGGTAAGCTGGCGCGAGATTATCGGAGCAATTATCAGTATAGCAGGGGTTGCACTGTTTTTTTTATGGTAAAAAACGACTTTTTTGTATTTTGCAATAAGAATTCGCATTATGATTAAAAAACCCGTGTAACCATGGACGACATTCCAAACCTGATTCTTGAAGTAGACCGAATAGCTGTATGGTCATTCATTGGCTATCTTGTCATGATCATCCTTATCGGTATTTATGCAGCAAGGTTCTCTTCAAAAGGGATTTCCAATTTTTTTATAGGCGGCCGTAAGATGAGCATGCTTGTTGTTGCCCTTTCAGCAGTGGTAAGCGGACGCAGTGCCTGGTTGCTCCTTGGTGTCACGGGAATGTCTTTTTCAATGGGATTTTCCGCTCTGTGGGCTGTCCTTGGTTATACCATTGTAGAGTTTTTCCTTTTTTTCTTCTATGCTCCCCGCATAAGGCGTTTCAGTGAACGTTATGATTGTATCACTTTACCAGACTTTTTTGCGGAGCGATTCGGGGATCACGATGGCAAGCTGCGATCGGTGATTGTCGTGATCATTATCTTATTCATGATCGCATACGTTTCTGCCCAGTTTGTTGCCGGAGGGAAAGCGTTCCACTCAAGTTTTAACCTTACCGAAACACAAGGAATTCTAATTACCACGGTCATCGTTTTATTTTACACGATGGTTGGTGGCTTTCTTGCCGTGAGCCTCACCGATACCATCCAGGGCTTTTTCATGATCGTGGCCCTGGTTATTCTCCCAATGGTCGTAATCGCATCCCTGGGTGGATTTTCAACATTCTATGGGCTGGCAACCACAGTGGGTGACGGTAACTTTTTCAATCCACTGGCATTATCGGCCGGAGCCCTGATCGGTTTTTTGGGCATAGGTCTTGGATCGCCCGGAAATCCGCATATTATTGCACGCTATATGTCAATTAAGGACCCGGCAAAACTAAAACTTGTGGCTTTTGTCGGAACCGGTGCAAACGTGGTGATGGGTTTGGGAGCAATCATAACCGGTATTGCCGGCAGGCTTTACTTTCCCGATGTCGCGATGCTTCCCGGGGCAGATCCTGAAAACCTTTATCCAATGCTCGCCGGCCAGCATCTTCATCCCATTCTGTTCGGTGTTGTGATTGCCAGCATTTTTGCCGCAATTATGTCGACAGCCGACAGCCAGCTGCTTGTTGCCGCATCCGCATTGGTAAGGGATATTTATGAAAAGCTGATCCACAAAAACAAAGAAATTCCGCAACAAAGACTGGTCATGCTGAGCCGCATTGTAGTTGTTTTGCTCGTCATATTGGCTTTACTGCTTGGCCTGATTGCTGAAAAACTGGTTTTCTGGCTGGTTTTGTTCGCCTGGGCAGGTCTGGGTGCGGCTTTTGGCCCAACCTCCATTCTGGCGCTATATTGGAAAAATGCAACAAGACCAGGAATCATTGCCGGGATGATTTCAGGAGCCTTGTGTGTTATAATCTGGATCAGAATACCAGTACTGGCCGACTTTATTTATGAGCTGATACCTGGTTTTTTTATTGCACTAATGGTTACAATAATCGTGAGCAAGTTCACAAAAAAGCCCGATAAAGCAGAAGCGCTTTACCGGGCTATGCAGTGATCTAATGTGTGGTTTAGCGTTAAGCGTTATTAAATTACCAAAACAACTAAACGACTAAACGACTAAACTTCTAAACTTCTAAACTTCTAAACAACTAAACAATCTTTACTACCAGCAACGCATTCGGGGTGCATTTCCATGGCGCCCTAGGGGTGACCTTTCACCCGGGCGACGCGTGCTGCGATTGTCATAAATGATACGCTGCTCTTCTGTAAGGATTTCCCGGATCGCCTCACGGTGTGCTACACGGTCTTTCATCATCGTGTTTTTCATAACGGTCATTTCATCAATGATGGAATGGATGGCCTCGCGATTGGTCTCTGGCTGGGTCATCAGATTGCGTTTTCTGGCGCGCAGTTCATTCATCTGGTTACGATGTGCAGTGGACGTCTCCATCCTGATCAGCCTGTGTTCTCTCATAGCCGCTTGCTGTTCCTCTGTCAGGTCAGGGAGCATGCAATCTTCATTATACATCTGCCTCGGTCGCTCAAAGCGCTCTGCAGGACGTTCGGAAAAACGTTGCTGCGGCCTCACATTTCCTTGTCTGCCAGCCCGCTGTGCAAAAGCATCAGCAGTTAATGCAAGCATAAAAACAAATAATACCGGAATAAAGATTTTCATTTTCATAATATGTAATTTAAAGGGGTTTTAATTTCTTTTTACACCCATTTGATGATTTAGAAATTAAATGGTTTAATCAGATCTAAACATTTTTCAAAACATCCTGTTATAAATAGAAATGATTTTTTACTTTTGCCCTGTTAACGCATTTACTTTTTTTAAATAACAGAAATCATGAACTGGAAATGGATTACACCCAAATTGCTGGTGATTAGTGCAATTATTCTTTTTGCAACATTGATGCGTCTGGTACCCCATTACCCGAACTTCACCCCCATTGCCGCCATTGCATTATTTGGAGGTGCCCACCTGGGCAAAAGGTGGATCGCATTCATGATTCCCATGATCGCACTGTTTATCAGTGATCTGTTTCTGGGTTTTCATAACTTCATGATTCCCGTTTACTTCAGCTTTGCCCTCGTTGTGCTGCTGGGTACACTCATGCGCAACAATATACGCATTCCATTCGTCATTGGTGGCAGCCTGGCGGGTTCCGTGTTATTCTTTCTGATAACAAATGCAGCCGTTGCATTCATGACCCCATTCTATCCAAACTCTTTCCAGGGACTGATGATGTCTTACACCATGGCCATACCGTTTTTTCACACAGCTTTGTTAGGTGACCTTTTCTATAATGCGGTATTTTTCGGAGGTTTTTACTTTGTTCAGCAACGGGTGCCATCCCTTAAGCTGGCTTAGAACCTCCAACCTCTAACCTCGAACCTCGAACTTCGAGCTTCCAGCTTCTTAAACCGATTATATTTCGGTGCACAGGTCAAGCCCTGTGCGTACC
>SLNX01000043.1 GCA_007132825.1 Bacteroidales bacterium
GCCGGCAGCATTCCGATCGACAGCAGACTGCCGGTTACACCACCGGGATCTTTAAGCCATGAGCATTTTACCGGAAGTTGTATCGCCTGCTATTTGTGCGTCAGTGCCTGTCCGACAAAAGTGATCGTCCCCTCATTTTATGCTTATGGATTGGAGGGCTTTATGCAGCCGACCCTGGATTTTGAAAGGAGTTTTTGTAATTATGATTGTGTGAAATGCACGGAAGTGTGTCCAACCGGCGCCATTACCAAACAAACCAGGGAGGAAAAACACAGGATTCAAATCGGCGTGGTTCGCTTCCTGGTGGAAAGCTGTGTGGTAACCGCCGACAATACCGACTGTGGTGCATGCTCCGAACACTGTCCGACGAAGGCCGTACAGATGGTTCCGTACAAAGATGGACTTTTTATTCCGGAGATCACCCCTTCACTTTGCGTAGGTTGTGGTGCGTGTGAATTTGCCTGCCCAACCGAGCCATACAGGGCCATCTATGTAACAGGACGAGCCGTGCACCGCACAGCCCGTCCAATTTCCCAGGACGAAGGCCCCAGGGAAGATGATACCGATGATTTCCCCTTTTAAGGTTTAATAGATGAGCCCATTCCTAAAACTCAATTCTGATTTACCAGACTATTATTTATAATTAATATAATGCTGAATATCAGTATTTTGAGAAATATTTTATTAAATTAATCTGTGAATCTGTGGCTATAATCGACTTTTCGGAGCGGACTCACCAATAAACCATTCAACAAATTAACAAATCAACAAACTCTACCTGTTTGCTACAATATTCAGCTTCAGATTAAAATCATCGTGAATGAGGTTGTCGCCGAGGTTGTCAAAGAAACGACCGGAGCCAAAGCGTACATCCCAGCGTGTGCGGTCGAGGTCGAAATCAGCGTTGGCGCTGATATAAGTGTCCGTTACGGCAATGTCAGCATCGATGGCTATACCATGGGTAATCCCCTTGATGGTCATGTTGCCGTAAACCCGGTGTGACATCGCTGCACCTTCAGCATGGGGTTCAATACGTGTGATCTCAAATGTTGCGGTTGGATAGGTTGCAACCGAAAAGAAGTCATCAGATTCCAGGTGTCCTCTCAAACGTGCATTCGATTCCGGGTTCTCAATATCCAGTACCACGATCTGATTCATGTCGATGACCACTTCACCCATGAGAAGCTCACCATCATAAACATACAATTCTCCGTGATACACACCGATGGTTCCGTCGTGGGCACCGCCAACCTTGGTACCTTCCCAGGCAATCTGCGAAGCATCTGCATCCACGTTGTATACAATGACATCAGCAGGAATCTCACCTGCTTCCAGGCGTTCCATGATTTCAGCCCTTTTTTCACTTGGGCCGGCACACGAGGCCATCACAAATAATGCGAGCATAGCCCAGATCAGTTTTTTTGTCCTTTTCATGATAAAATATTTTTTTAGTGGTTTAAAATTAATTGGTTACAGTCTGCGCTCTTAAACAAACCCATCCCACCAAAAGTTCATGTTTGTCAATTTTTTATAACATTTTTTTGCAATATGAGAAGAGGAATTGAAAAATGTTCAGACGGAAATGGAGCAATATTTAAGAGAACTGGACAATTAACACTAACAAAAGCACTTTAATCAACATGATGACTACCTTTATTACAACCTAATGTTTTATCTGTATGTATATTATCATTATATTTGCATGTTATATCATCATTACCATAATGAGCAGTTTTCATGATAACATATATTATTTAACAAAATGAAAGAAGCCATAGATTATCTCAAGGAGATTTTTAATGTTCAGCTCGATGTTCAAACTTTTTCGAAGCGAGAACTGGATACTATGCCTCTATACATTGAGGCGATGTACAAGTTAGGGGAAACCTTTCTTATTGAAGAAAGAATATGTATGGTTAAACCAAAAGGGGATGAATTACCAACCCCCTCACAATTTAAAAAGCATCAGGAAATCATTGTCGACAAGGTGGGTTGTCCGGTTGTTTTTGTGCTTGGCCCCATCGAAAGCTATGTCAGAAACAGGTTGATACAACAAAAAATTGATTTTGTTATTGCTGACAAACAAATTTTCCTTCCTTCGCTGCTGATTAACTTGAGAGAATACGCAGTGCCTAAAGATCCAAGAAAGAAAAGAATTCAACCGGCAGCGCAATGTATTTTATTGTACCATCTTCAGAAACAGAATCTGAGTGGGATGGGTTTCCGTCAAATAGCCAAATTGCTGCCCTACAGCTATCTTACAACCACAAGGGCTGTAGATGATCTGGCAGAAGCGGGTCTTTGTGTATTGGAGGGCAACAAAGAAAAAACGATTTTCTTTATTGCCAACAAAACCATATTATGGGAAAGTGCCCAGAGTTGGCTTGCAAATCCCATAAAAAGAAGCGTATTTGTAAACGAAACCCTACCCGAACATCTGGCAGTTAGAAGCAATATTAATGCCCTGTCCCATTTTACATCAATTAATGATGAGCCAAAAGCCTATTTTGCAATCTGGGAAAAGAACTTCCGGGACTTGCATAAAAAAGGCCTGATCAAAATGTATAGTCAGTATGACGGTGAGTTTACGGTTGAACAATGGAGCTACGATCCTTTAACCTTGGCAGACAAAGGTGTGGTTGATCCGCTTTCATTATATCTTATGTTTCGCGATGAAACTGATGAAAGGGTTAGCTACGAAATAAACCAGATGATAAAAAACATGCGATGGTAAAAGGCATAGAAAAGTTTAGGGAGTACTTTGGTGATTTCACTGATCAATATATAATCATTGGTGGATTAGCACGTGATTTTGCAATGTCTGAAGCCGGTTTTACACCAAAGGGCACCAAAGACATTGATGTTGTGCTGATGGTTGAGGCTTTATCCTTCGATTTTGCAAGGAGATTCTGGGGGTTTATCAAGAGTGCCAATTACCGGGGCAAGGAGGCTGATGAAGGTAGAAGGAAGTATTACAGATTTACGAATCCTGAGCAGGAAGATTTCCCTGCCGAAATTGAGCTTTTTAGCCGTAAGCCCGATAACATTCAAATTCCTGAGGGAATAAACCTAACCCCGATACCAACCGACGGATCGCTTTCAAACCTTTCGGCCATTATGTTGGATGATGATTATTACAATTTCATATTAGACCATTGCACCATATATAAAGGTTTGCCACTGGCAAATACCGAAGCTTTGATATGCTTCAAGGCAATTGCCTGGCTGGATTTGACCGAGCGAAAAGAAAAGGGGGAGTCAATTGACAGCCGGAAAATCAATAAACATAAAACTGATATCTTTAGGCTTGGCGCCACCTTGGCTACTGCTGATGTGTTTTACCTGTCTGATGCAATTAAATCAGACTTACAGCGGTTTATAAATCAATTGAATGGCCAATTACCAGGGAAGGAAATTTTTAAAAGCATGGGACTGGCAGGATTAACAGCAGATCAGGTGCTGCAGCAATTGGTAAGCAGTTTTAAATTGAATGAGTAATTGAAGTACAAACTGACACATAAGAAGAATGTTTCTGGTAAAATCCCGGAAAAGAGAAACAAAAGCAAAGGATAAAAGCAATTAACATCGGGATGTGTTGACTTATGGATAAGCTTGCCACCTCTCACAACTCGTAATGGCATAATTTTTGGAGTTGTGAATTGTGTAACAATAATAAAAATCCCTATATTTGCCCTTTCATTTTCTGAATGCAGCATTTTTTTTTAAAATAAAAAGAAATATATGTTGATTTTTAGGCAGATATAGGAACTATTTTTTCTATTTTTGCACAGTCTTGAACCAAGCGATCCAATAAAACCAAATAGCAATGCAGAAAAAACTTCAGGAACTTACCGAGAAGATCTACCAGGAAGGGGTAGAAAAAGCGAATCAGGAGGCAGAACAGATCCTCAGCGACGCGAAAAAACAGGCAGAAGAGCTGCTTGAAAAAGCGAAAAAAGAAGCTGCCGGAACCATCGAAAAAGCAGAAAAGGAAGCCGGCGATATGAAAAAAAATGCATTGAATGAGCTTCAGCTAGCTGCCCGGCAAGCCATCTCCGATGTAAAGCAACAGATTGTAACACTGATACAGACAAAAACAATCGAGCCTGAAACCAAACAAGCATTTAAAGATGAGGACTTCACTCGCGATATCATTCATACCATTGTCAAAAACTGGGATCCAAATAGTGGCGACAATGTAGACCTTCAGGTATTGCTGCCCGAAACCAAACAAAAATCCTTTGAAGATTATTTCAAAGCCAATGCCGGGAAGGTGCTCGATAAAGGCATAGAGGTGGACTTCAGCGATCGAATCAAAGGGGGCTTTAAAATCGGACCCAAAGATGGCGGCTACCTAATCTCCTTCTCCGATGAGGATTTTGACAACTTCTTTAAAACATACCTTCGGCCAAGGCTGATCAGCCTTTTGTTTGATCCAAAGGAGGAAAAACAAAAGTAAACGCAGGAAAAGAAATTGTCGAACCAAAAACAGGCATGATCCGTGAAGCGTAATTATTATTATCTTGTTGCAGGCCTCCAGGACATCACCCTTGACATTCACAAACTGACATTTGATCAGCTGTCCTTCAGGAAAGAGCTGAAGAATGAGCTGCATTCCTCAGATTACAAGCTTGCAGAGCTTCTTTTCCTGCCATACGACAACAAAAACCTCATCACGCTGCTTACAAAGTCTGAAAAAGAATTTGACGAACGTGGCCTCTATTCCCGTGATCATCTCGAGGAAAATATCAAAGAACCGACAGAAGTTCCGGTCTACATGAAGCGTTTTATCGTTGCCTTCAAAACCAAGGAACCCATTTATCCGGATATGAACCCGGAGAACGAACTGGCCACGCTCTATTACGATGAAATGCTGGATAACACCAAAAATGATTTTCTCAGGGAGTGGTTTGCATTTGACCTGAACGTTAACAACATCATGCTGGCATTGAACGCCCGCAAATACAAAGCCCCCTACGAAAACCAAATCATCGGCACCAACCCGGTTTCTGAAGCGATCAAAAAAAGCCACGCTCGTGACTTCGGACTCGGAAATGAGCTTGATTACCTGGAAGAGCTTACCTCCATTTCACGCAAAGAGGATGTCAGGGACCGCGAGCAGGCAGTTGATGAACTGAAGTGGAAATACCTTGATGATGCCGTCTTTTTTCACTATTTCACGATAGAACGGATACTGGCTTTCATCATAAAACTGGGAATGATTGAAAGATGGCTGAAGATAGATAAAGATCACAGTAATACGCTTTTTAAGAAGCTGCTGGATGAATTGAAAGCCAGCTACAAATTACCGGAAACATTTACAGAAAAATAACATAGTATGAATACAATTGGGAACGTAACAGGCATCATTGCCAACCTTGTAATTGTAGAAACCGAAGGAAAAGTCGGACAGAACGAGATCTGTTTCATCAAAGACGGCAAAACCCGCCTGATGGCCGAGGTGATCAAGGTCGTGGGCAAGAAAGCCTACATCCAGGTCTTTGAAAGCACCCGCGGTCTGAAAGTGGGCACCGAAGTAGAGTTTGTAGGCCACATGCTTGAAGCCACACTCGGACCCGGCATCCTTTCGAAGAACTTTGACGGACTCCAGCACGACCTGAACAAGATGGAAGGCGTATTCCTGAAAAAGGGAGAATATTCCGACCCGCTTGACATGGAACACGAATATGAATTCAGGGTGCTTGCCAAAGAGGGCGACCAGGTCGTTGCCGGCTCCTGGCTCGGAGAGGTAAAGGAAAACTGGATCAACCACAAGATCATGGTTCCGTTCAAGTTTGCCGGTGATTATTCAATTAAAACCATCAAAGGGGATGGTACCTACAAACCGGCTGACGTGATTGCCGTACTGACCGACAAGGATGGCAAGGAGCACGAGGTCACCATGGTGCAAAAATGGCC
>SLNX01000175.1 GCA_007132825.1 Bacteroidales bacterium
ACAGCAGGTATGTGCGTGTTACAACCCTGCAAAAGCCCTATTCCTACATTGTTCCTTTCACCCGCTTTGCACAGCGTTATGATATCATTAATATTGACGGTCAACACATCCGGACCATTGCTGATATCCCGGTTACGGAAGAAATGCCCAGGGGATTTGGCGCAACCCGCGAAGGGGCAAGAAGCATTGCCTGGCGCAATGATGCACCGGCTACGATCTATTGGGTTGAAGCCCTTGACGGAGGGGATCCGAACACAAAAGCGGAATACCGGGACCAGATTTTCTTTATGGACGCACCATTCCGCGATCAGCCGGTTGAAGGATTTAAGACAAACTACCGTTTCACCAACATCATGTGGGCCAACGACGATTTTGCGCTGGTGAATGAATTTTGGCGTCCCACCCGGATGGCCAAAATGAGCTCCTTTCATCCTGCTGATCCCGCTGCCGGACTCACCCTTATCCGCGAAAGGTCTACAGAAGACAGATATGGAGACCCCGGGAACCTCCAAACCACATGGAACGAATATGGCCGCTCCATATTGATGTTTGACCGGCTGGGACGCGACCTGTTTCTGACCGGCCAGGGGGCTTCTCCTGAAGGCAACCGGCCCTTCGTAGACATCTATCATTTTCATACGGACGAAACAACCCGCCTGTGGCGAAGCGAAGCTCCACATTACGAACAGGTTATACGCATCATCGATCCGGATCGCCGACTGGTGATCACACGCCGCGAATCGGTTGAGGAGCACCCAAATTATTATTTGCGCGATTTAAGGAGTGGCGACCTTACCCAAATAACCGACTTCCCTGAACCTTTTCCACAGCTCAGGGAGCTGCAGAAGGAGATGATCCATTACGAAAGAGCTGACGGAATCCCGCTGTCAGGCGAACTGTTTTTGCCTCCGGGGTTTGTCCCGGGAGAAGATGACCCGCTGCCAACCATATTTTGGGCATATCCCCGCGAATTCCTCACCACCGACGGTGCCGGACAGGTTACCGGTTCACCATACACCTATACAAGGCTGGGATCCTCCTCCATTGTCATGCTTGTGACTCAGGGTTATGCCGTACTCAATAATGCCGCTTTCCCCATCGTGGCCGGAGAAACCGGGGAACCAAACGACACCTTTGTGGAGCAACTCGTAGCCAATGCCGAAGCAGGCATCAGCACCCTCATCGAAATGGGTGTAACCGATCCTGAACGCGTAGGCGTATCAGGTCATTCTTACGGTGCTTTCATGACTGCCAACCTGCTGACCCATAGTGACATTTTTGCCGCCGGGGTAGCCCGAAGCGGTGCCTATAACAGAACCCTTACCCCCTTTGGATTCCAGCTCGAAGAGCGCACCTATTGGGAAGCCCCGGAGGTTTATAACGCCATGTCTCCCTTTATGCACGCTGACAAAATGGATGTGCCAATGCTGATCATTCATGGTGCCGATGACAACAATTCCGGCACTTTCCCGATGCAAAGTGAAAGGTACTACGATGCACTTCGTGGTCACGGTGCCACAGTCAGGCTGGTGATGCTGCCCCACGAAAGCCACGGTTATCGTGCCAGAGAGTCTGTCTTGCACATGCACTGGGAATGGCTGGAGTGGTTTAACAGGTATGTAAGGGACAGGTAGCCCTGTTAATTGTTAATTATCAATTATTAATTGTTAATTGATTGTTGATTGCTGATAATTTATAATTAACAATCAATAATTAACAATCAATAATTACTTTATATGGAAGCGGTAAATTACATACAGGCAAGGGACATTACGAAGGCATACGGTGAAAAGGTGCTTTTCCAGGGAATATCTGTTAGCATTTCCCAGGGGCAAAAAGTGGCTTTGATCGCACGCAACGGCACAGGAAAAACCACCCTGCTGAATATCCTTGCCGGAACGGACCAGCCGGATGAAGGTTTCTGCACCTACAGAAACGGGTTGCGCATGTCCTATCTGCCGCAGGATCCCGCCTTTAATCCTTCCTTAAGTATATCCGAAGCACTGCTGTCGGCCGATAATGAGCAAACACGCGCCATACGCGATTATGAAGAGCTGATCAGTGAACCTGAGAAGATAGAAACCGAGACAGGGAAAAAAGCACTTGAGAAGGTGATCGAGCGGATGGACGCCTTGCAGGCGTGGGATTATGAACAACGAGTCAAGCAGGTACTGTCGATGCTAAAAATCGGCAGACTGAGAACACCTGTATCAAACCTTTCAGGCGGACAAGTGAAGCGGCTTGCGCTGGCAAAGGTGCTGATCGAAGAACCTGACTTCTTATTGCTGGACGAACCGACCAACCACCTTGACATTGAGATGATCGAATGGCTCGAAGCCTTTTTCAGCAAGCAGAAGATCACCCTGCTGATGGTTACCCACGACCGCTATTTTCTGGATGCAGTGTGCAATGAGATTATCGAACTGGAAAACAACACAATACATACCTATAAAGGCAATTATGCTTACTTCCTGGAGAAAAAGCAGGCAAGGAAAGAGGCTGAAGCGGCTCAGAATGAAAAAGCAATGAACCTGCTGCGCAAGGAAACAGAGTGGATGCGAAGGAGTCCACCGGCTAGAACCACCAAGTCGAAAGCGAGGATACAGGCTTACAATGACCTTAATGAGCAGGTGAAACGACCCGGGGAAAAGATCGCCGGCGACATCCGAATGGACATGACACGTCTGGGGAAAAAGATCCTTGAGTTGGTTAACGTCAGAAAGGTTTACGATACGCAAAGGGTTGTGGATGATTTCTCCTATGTGTTTAAGCGTGGTGAACGGGTAGGCATTGTGGGACCAAACGGCACCGGGAAAAGCACACTGCTCAACCTGATCACACAACGCATCAGGCCGGATGCCGGAAAGATCATCACCGGGGAAACCCTCAGATTCGGTTATTTCAAACAGGAGGGAATCCATGTGGACCCGGACAAAAAGGTGATTGAAGTGATTCGTGATGTTGCCGACCACATCAAACTGGCTAAGGATTACAGCATGAGTGCAGCACAGTTCCTGCGCTACTTCAACTTCCCGAACCACATGCACCACGACAGGGTGGAAAACCTCAGCGGTGGCGAAAAGCGGAGACTCTACCTGCTTACCATCCTGATGAAGAACCCCAATTTCCTGATCCTCGACGAGCCCACCAACGACCTTGACATCGACACACTTAACATTCTGGAGGATTTCCTTCTCTCCTACCCCGGTTGCCTGATGATCGTTTCACACGACCGGTATTTCCTGGACCGGCTTTCCGACCACCTGTTTGTATTCAGGGGGGTTGGCGACATAAAGGATTTTCCAGGCAACTACACAGACTTCAGATTGCAACAGAAGCATCGTTTTACGTCCACTTCATCATCATCAGAAAAAAAAGAGAAAAAGGAACAACAAAAAAGACCCGAACGCAATAAGGATAAGACAAAACTTAGCTACAAAGAGCAAAAGGAATTTGAAGCTCTGGAAGCGGAGATCCCTGCTCTTGAACAGGAAAAGGAAACCCTTTTACAGAAGATGAATAGTGGTACGCTTAGCGCGGATACCTTGACGGAGGTATCCTTACGTTACCGCGAACTTGATAAAATGCTGGAAGAAAAGTCAGACCGATGGCTTGAACTTTCTGAATTCAACACCTAAACACCTCAACAACTAAACCTTTCTTACAATCTCAGGTTCCCATATTAGGAACCGAGCATCACCGGCATTACAAGCATCAGAATGTCCTCATCCTTGTTCTCGCTGTCAACGGGAGAGATCAGTCCGGCACGATTGGGCTCCGACATCTCAAGCATAACCTGGTCGGTTCCGAGGTTGTTGAGCATCTCTACCATGAACTTGCTGTTGAATCCAATTTCCAGATCAACACCATCGTAATGGCAGGCCAGTCGCTCACGTGCCTCATTGCTGTAATCAAGGTCTTCCGCCATCAGCGTAAGTTCCGTGCCGGCAATTTTAAACCTGACCTGATAGGTTGTTTGATTTGAAAAGATGGACACCCTTTTGATCGCATTCAGAAAAGGCAATCTGTCGACCGTCATTTTGTTCGGATTGGTAGTTGGAATCACTGCAGAGTAATTGGGGTAACGACCATCAATAAGGCGACAGGTCATGATAATGTTCCTGAAGGAAAAGCGAGCATTGGTCTGATCATATTCAATCTGAACAGGCATCTCATCGCTGACCAGGATGTGGCGAAGCTGGTTTAATGCTTTTTTCGGAAGGATGAAGCTTGCCGTTTCCTCAGCCTTTACATCATTGCGATGGTATTTTACCAGCTTATGTGCATCGGTAGCTACAAAGGTTGTTCCTTCGTCCGACAGCTGACAAAAAACACCGGCCATCACGGGCCTCAAGTCATCGTTGCTCGCGGCAAAAATAGTTTTCGTAATGGCCTGGTAAAGAATATCGGAATCGATGGCTACCGCTGTGGGATCAGCAATTTCGGGCAACTGGGGATATTCATCACCATTTTGTCCGGCCAGTTTATATTTCCCCTCACCCGCGGTCAATGTCACACCAAAATGCTCCTGATCGATGTCGAGTGTTACCGGTATATCAGAAAAAGTCTTGAGCGTATCCAACAGGATTTTTGCAGGGATGGCAACGGTTCCCTCTCCTTCGGCCATGTCCACGTTGATCCGGGATGTCATGGTTGTTTCCATATCGGAAGCTGAAATCCGGATCTCTGAATCAGACAGGTTAAACAGGAAATTGTCAAGAATGGGCAATGTGTTGTTTGTGCTGAGCACACCGCTAATGGCTTGCAATTGCTTAAGCAATAATGAGCTTGATACGATAAACTTCATACTTCACCTGATTTTGAAATGAATAGCAAAGATAGTTTTTTTAAAAAACAAATGTCAAAATAAACGAATTATTTGTTTTTTGAGGTTCAAATCAGTCTTTTTCCGGTTCAATAATAAAATAAGACAACGGTCGCATCACAGGTTGAAATATGTGATACAGCGACAACATATATAAATCCGACTTTTCGCGAAGATAAAACCTGTTCGGATCATAAGGTTTTAAATCGGAAACGAGCGTGCCATTATCCGGTATCCGTCGTCTGTAAAAATACAGACGACGACTTTTATCATGGATGTCTTTGATGGCAATTTCAAGAAAAGGGGTTTCGGAAAGCAGGTCATTAGGTGTTGTAACACTCCTTACCGGAACTGCCTTTTCATAAAAAAGATGGCGAAACCCGTTCACAAACCTTCCAACTCGCTGCATGTCAATATTTTTTACATCAACAGAGTCCCCTTTATGGTCATTGACCCGAAATGTTTTTTCATCAAGATGCAAGGTAAAGGATTCAAATGGCTGGTCAGGATGATGAACGGCAACCTCCAGAATCTCTTGCGGAAGATAATGCATCAGCTTTCGTGACTTCCACTGGTATACATTAACCGGAAAAACTTCTGACAGGTTTCTTAGCCCGGTGGGCAGATCTGCCAGATATGGCGTGTGACCACCCTGATGCATCACCAGATGGTCATCTGCAGCAGGAAAACCGGAAGCAAGAAACAGCGACCGTATCTTTCTGTGTCGACTGAACAGTTTTCGCTCGCCGGGTAATGACAAAAGATGCCCCTGCTTGTAAACCTCAAGCCTGACACCCTCCTGGTGTAAAAACCGAAAGGCATGTTCACGATCTTCGAAAGCAACAGGCCCTTTCATTTCCATTCTTCGCAATACAAACAAAGCTTTGCGAAGGATCTGCTCATCAACCTCCAGTGAATCGTTCAAAAGCCATACGCCAGATGCTTGCTTTTCCATTTTTACAACATTCTCCTGATTGTCGTAAAGGATCAAAAGAGACACCTCGTCATCAGAAGACAATGTGAAAGCGCCTTCTACACCAAAAATCTGGGAATCTGACGACCTG
>SLNX01000202.1 GCA_007132825.1 Bacteroidales bacterium
TTCAAAGAGATAGCTTTCGCATAACAGTCATCTCCTACGCAGGTGCTGTTATTGGCTATTTGAACAAAATCCTCCTCTTTACGAACTTCCTGGAAACCGAACAGGTTGGACTGGCCAACCTGCTCGTGTCGTTATCATTGATATACGCGCAGTTTGCCGCCCTGGGAAGCCGAAATATCGTGATCCGGTTTTTTCCGTTTTTTAATGACCCGAAAAACCACCATCATGGATTCCTGTTCGGGATGATCGCCATTTCTACAGGTGGGTTTGTGCTGACCTCCATCCTGCTTTTAATTTTTCGGGAACCTTTTTTGTTGTTATACCGCGACTCCGGCCCTTTACTTGTCGAATATGCCTTTTACCTGATCCCGCTTGCCCTGGCCAATGTGTATTACAATCTTTTTGAAGGATATCTGAGGTCGCTGTACAATAACTTGTTACCATCCCTTGCCCATGAGATCATCCTCAGACTTTTGATCACCCTTTCGATCACCCTTTTTGCCACCGGTATCATCACGTTCCCTGCATTTGTATTGCTCTATGTGGTGGCAAACTGCATGCCGGCTGTGTTACTGATTGCATATTCCGCCATTAAGGGCGTTTTACTGGTCAAACCGGTTTTCTCATCCCTGCTGCGAAGACTGGGGAAAATCATGCTGGTGTATGGTTTGTTCTCTTTACTCACAAACCTCAGCACCTTTTTGTTTGTCAGCATTGATGGGTTGATGGTTGCAGGGATGATTGACCTTGGCGCCGCAGGTATCTATACCACCATGGTTTTTCTTACGTCCATCATGCTTATCCCTTATCGATCGATGGTGAAAGTGGCGGCACCGCTGGTTGCCCAACTCTGGAAAAACCGTTCGATCGGGGAGATGCAGTCAGTAAGCCGGAAAGCCAGTGCAGGGAGCATGGTAATTGGGGGAGGCCTTTATGTGCTGATTTGGGTAAATATCGATGCCATTTTTCAGCTGATGCCCGAAGCATATTCCGCCGGAAGATATGTTTTTCTGATACTCGGAATGGGTAAGCTTTTTGACATGAGTGCAGCGCTGACATCCACCATCATCATCACATCAAAAAAATTCCGCTTCGACCTCCTCTTTACCCTGTCCATGGTTGCAGTTGCAATAACCTTAAATTATTTCCTGATCCCGTTTTTTGGGAAAAACGGAGCGGCCCTGGCAAGCATGATCACCCTGATATTGTTCAATATTCTGAGAGTCCTGTTCATTCGATATCATTTCGGCATTTTACCTTTCAGAACCAAACAAATATGGATTCCAATAACGATTGCCATGATTGTTTTGATGACCTTCATAATACCTGTAACAGGCAGTCTGCTACTGGATATCATCAGCAGAACAGCCGTTGCAATGATTCTTTTTCTGGTGCCGGTGAAAATATTTCATGTTTCCCCTGAGCTGGAGGAGTGGCTTCACAAAATGATAAAAAAGCTTTAAAGCGTAACCCTTCTAGTTTTCCACCGGAGAAATAACCGCAACGTTATTGTTTGTCTACTCACCAGTATTTACATGCACTTCCTTTACTTCGATTGCAAACTCAATCATGTCGTCAGCAAGCATCTGACGCAATTGATCCAGCTGGCCACCCATCATCTGCTCCAGCATGTTGCGCTGTTCTGCAGGCATCTGCTCAAGTTCTTTTTCCAGTTCCTCCAGCGCTGCCATCGCCTCTTCACGCTCTGCGTCGGAAAGATAATCAGATAAACCGTGAACGGTGATCGTTGTTCTAAAAGGAATCATCAAACCGTCGATGTTCCGGTAATCTTTCATTCGCATCACCGGCTCAATCTGACGCACATCCCCCTCTTCAATTTCTGCCATGGCCGAAAACTTCATTTTGCGCAATACCCAATGTTCATCATCAAAAAACAAACTTAGACTGCCAATGGGCTCATCCATGTCATCAAAAGCCTCCATCAGAACACGCATATCATCAATAAAAATAACATGTGTATTCAAATCGTCGATGCGCTCCGTTCCCATATACCTTGAATGCATAAGCAAATGCTCAAACACCCCGGGTGAAAAGAAATCGGCGTCAACCATTGGCGACGTTGAATGCATCCCCAGGCCTGAAATGGACCCCCAGAAACTTTCTGTTTCCACTTTTGACGCAAAATAGGGCCGGCCATTATCGTATTCTTTGTGATAGTGGGTGGTGAAGTTGCTGGTAACTATTTTGTAGTCGTCAATCTCTCTTACAGACCTTTCATAATGGGCACGCACTTGCTCCAGCATCTCGGCTGCACGCGGGTCATTGTATTGGCTAAATGCCGCTTTGGATGTAAAAAACAAAATGGTTAGCAGCGAATAAATAAAATATTTCTGCAATTTTTTCATGATTTCCGGTTTGGTTAATAAAACTTATTTATTCAAAAATAATCAATATCTATCAAAAGTGCACAATATGATCAATTGTCTCAAAATTTTCATCAGGCTATGTTGTTCATAAAAACAGTGATCTAATGTTATTAACATTCAAAAAGACTAATATCTTTGCATGAATGATGCCATCTTTATGAATGAAAGAACCTACCAAACTTTTAACACTCACAACAGGCAATTTGTTTTCCCGCTGACGGCACTTCAATGGGGGCAATCCCTTTTTGAACATGCGGTGCTCCTGAACAGTAACAATTACAAGCACGATAAGTATGGAAACATTCAGGGAATCATTGCCTTGGGCGCAGCGGATCAAATATATGCGAATAATAAAGACCCCTTTGAACAACTGAAAACGTTTTCTGACGGTTTTAATGACTGGCTTTTTGGTTTTTTTGGTTATGAGTTGAAAAATCGTCTGGAGCGGTTGAGTTCAAAAAATGCTGACCATATTAAGATGCCGGAAATGCATTTTTTCAGACCTGTAATTGTGATCTTGCAAACCTTTGCCGGGTGGCAGATCGGCTGCCTGCCAGGTTACGGACAATTGTCAGATCCCGGTTTTGTTTTCCGAGGCATTTGCTCTCATAAGGATGATAAGTCGAGCAAGGACTTGATGGTAAAAATAAAAGCACGTGTTGACAAAAAAAGATATCTCGAGCAGCTGCAGGCCATCAAGAAGCATATTCAGCAGGGTGATATCTATGAAATGAATTATTGTGTGGAGTTTTTTGCCGATCAGGCGGAGGTTAACCCCATTTCTGTTTATGATTCCCTGAATCGTGTCTCGCCCACACCATTTTCTGCCTTCTACCGCTTAAATGACAAATACCTGATGTGTGCCAGTCCGGAGCGATTTTTAAAAAAGCAGGGGCAAAAACTGATCTCTCAGCCGATAAAAGGAACCGGTGCCAGGGGCAAATCTCCTGAAGAGGATGAGCGCTTGAAACAGGGGCTTTTTCACGATGTAAAAGAGCGCAGCGAAAATGTAATGATCGTTGACCTTGTGCGGAATGATCTGGCGCGAACCGCTGAAAAGGGCAGTGTGCATGTCGAGGAACTCTTTGGGGTCTATGCTTTTCCGCAGGTGCACCAGATGATATCCACGGTTGTCTCCAAGCTGGATCCGAAGCATCATTTTGTGGATGCCATCAAAAATGCCTTTCCCATGGGATCCATGACGGGTGCGCCGAAGATCAGGGCAATGGAGTTGATCGATCTTTATGAAGATACCCGCAGGGGGCTCTATTCAGGTGCCGTTGGGTATATCTGTCCGGAAAAAAACTTTGACTTCAACGTGGTGATCAGAAGTGTTCAGTACAATGCAAAAAGCAGATACCTGAATTATATGGTGGGTGGTGCCATTACGGCGGCCTCCGTGCCCGAAAAGGAGTATGAGGAGTGCATATTAAAGGCGCAGGCCATGGAACGCGCCCTGGATGCCGTTATGCACCGCTAAGAAATATACAAACAATGAACCTTAATTATTCATAAAACATCTTATAGAATTGAACCCCTTGAGTTATTTTGTCATTAAACTTTCAGGTTGCTTTTTTGGAAAGGCATCACTTTAAGTAATAATGAATCAGGTCAATAATTATCGTCATGAAACAAAAAATACCTGTTGTTTTGATATTATTTGCTGTGTTTTTAATGTGGACTGAGAACTCCTTTGCGCAAAACAGAAGTGTTAGGGATATGTCGCCTTCAGAGCGGATTTTTGTTGGTGGATTTTTTGGGTTGCAGATTGGCACCTTTACTGCAATCAGCTTACACTTGCACGGAGGATATTTGATTACCGACAGACTTTCGGCAGGCTTGGGAGGGAATTATCAATACACCCGCGATGCTTTTTTTGGGGAGTCTCTGTCATCCCACGTTTACGGAAGCAATGTCTTTGTCCGCTTCGATGTGGTGTCAAACTTTTTTCTCCATGGAGAATATGAAAGGATCCAGGTCAGGACATACAGGTCAGTGCAAAACCCGGGGGAGCGTACTACCATCACCGAAGATAATTATTTTCTTGGAGTTGGCTATGGCCTGCAGGCTTCGGACCGGGTCAGGCTGAACTTGCTTTTGCTTTACAACTTTAATGACAACAGCAGGGTCTATTTTGACAATCCTTTTTTCCGTGTGGGGGTTGATGTGTTTCTTTTCTAATGTTTGATTAGTTTCTTTTCGTTTTGTTAAACAAAACCGGCGTTATTGTGGTTCTTATGATAAACAAACTGAGTTTAATATTTCAATAATTTAATCCATAATCATATGAAAACGGATCTGGAGATTGCAAGGGCTGCCAAAATGAGGCCCATTACCGAGGTTGCTGCAAAGCTTGGACTAAAAGAGTCGGACCTCTATCAGTATGGCAAATACATTGCCAAGCTACCATTGCGGTTGATCAACAACAAGGAGGTTAAAAAGAAGAAACTTGTGCTTGTTACTGCCATCACACCTACACCAGCCGGAGAGGGTAAAACAACCACTTCGATAGGTTTGGCCGAGGGGCTGAACCGGATTGGTGTAAAAACAAGTGTGGTGATTCGTGAACCCTCGCTGGGACCTGTTTTTGGGATCAAAGGTGGTGCTGCCGGCGGTGGGCGTGCACAGGTACTGCCGATGGAAGATATCAACCTCCATTTTACCGGTGACCTTGCAGCCGTTGAAAAGGCCCACAACCTGCTTGCCGCTCTCGTCGACAATCACCTGCAAAGCAAAAACAACTCCCTGAACCTTGATCCCAGAAAGATCGTGTGGAAACGTGTAATTGACATGAATGAGCGTGCTCTGCGCGACATCATCGTCGGACTGGGTGGTCCGAAACAGGGGATACCCCGTCAGACCGGGTTTGACATTACCGCTGCATCGGAGATCATGGCAGCGCTTTGTTTGGCCAAGGATATCGAAGACCTGAAAGAGAAATTCGGGAATATCCTAGTTGGCTTCACCTATGACGATAAACCCGTTTATGCAAAAGACTTCCAGGCACAGGGTGCCATGGCCGCGCTGATGAAGTACGCTATTATGCCAAACCTGGTACAAACCATAGAGGGGAATCCGGCCATCGTGCACGGCGGACCCTTTGCAAACATCGCCCAGGGAACCAACACCTTAATAGCCACCAAGATGGGACTCTCCCTGTCAGATTATGTGGTAACTGAGGCCGGTTTTGCTTCCGAACTGGGAGCTGAAAAGTTTCTGAACATCAAGAGTCAGTATGGCGGACTGTCACCAAATGCATCCGTAATTGTTGCCACAATCCGTGCGCTGAAATACCACGGAGGGGCTAAACTCGCGAACCTTAAAGAACCAAATCCGGAAGCTGTTTCCAATGGTCTTGAAAACCTTGAAAAACACATTGAGAACATCCGTCACTTCAACCTGAAGCCTGTGGTGGCAATCAATAAGTTTTACACAGACACCGACGAAGAGATAGAGATTGTCAAAAAGCGATGTGAAGAGCTTGGTGTGCGTGCAGCAA
>SLNX01000126.1 GCA_007132825.1 Bacteroidales bacterium
AAAGCGGTTGTAAAGGAGGTTGTATCTTCTGATGGTGAGTATGTTTTGTTTATTGATGAAATTCATACCCTTGTAGGTGCCGGTGCAGCTGGCGAAGGTGCCATGGACGCGGCAAACATTTTAAAACCTGCGCTCGCCCGTGGTGAACTTCGCGCAATCGGGGCAACTACCCTGAAGGAATATCAGCGTTATTTTGAGAAAGACAAGGCGCTGGAACGCCGTTTCCAGACTGTTGTGGTAGATGAGCCGGCCAAAGCGGATGCCATCAGCATCCTGCGTGGCCTCAAAGAACGTTATGAAACACACCACCAGGTGCGTATTAAAGATGAAGCGATTGTTGCCGCCGTTGATCTTTCCCATCGCTATATTTCTGACCGTTTTCTTCCGGATAAGGCGATTGACCTGATCGATGAGGCAGCTTCCAAGTTGAGGCTGGAAATGAACTCTGTTCCCGAAGAGCTTGATGAAGCTGAAAGGAGGATCAGACAGCTTGAGATTGAGCGGGAAGCCATTAAAAGAGAAAAAGATGATGTGAAGCTTCGACAACTCAACAAAGAGCTGGCCAACCTTCAGGAGGAAAGAAACAAGGTTAAAGCCCGATGGATGAGTGAAAAAGAGGTTGTTGACAACATCCAGCAACATAAAGCAGCCATCGAACAATACCGCTTTGAAGCAGAACAGGCTGAGCGCAGCGGTGATTTCGGAAAAGTAGCTGAATTACGTTACGGACGAATTAAGGATGCTGAGGAAAAGCTTCAAAAGCTTCATGAAAAGCTGCGTGAAATGCAGGCCGATGCAGCGCTGATCAAAGAAGAAGTCAGCGCAGAAGATATTGCTGATGTGGTGTCACGCTGGACAGGAATTCCGGTAAGCCGCATGCTGCAAAGTGAACGGGAAAAACTTTTGAGACTTGAGGATCAATTACATAAACGGGTTGTCGGACAAGATGAAGCCATAATAGCTGTATCGGATGCCATTCGGCGCAGCCGGGCCGGATTGCAGGACCCGAAGCGTCCTGTCGGTTCATTTATATTTTTAGGCACTACTGGCGTTGGAAAAACGGAGCTGGCAAAAGCCCTTGCTGAATTTTTGTTTAACGACGAACAAGCCATGGTACGGATCGATATGTCTGAATATCAGGAAAGACACGCAGTGAGCCGACTGATTGGCGCACCTCCCGGCTATGTCGGTTATGAAGAAAGTGGCCAGTTGACCGAATCGGTGAGACGCAAGCCATACTCTGTGATCCTGCTTGATGAAATCGAAAAGGCACACCCCGATGTGTTCAACATACTGCTTCAGGTGCTCGAAGATGGCCGTCTGACTGATAACAAAGGGAGAACAGCTGATTTTAAAAATACCATTATCATCATGACTTCAAATATCGGCTCAAACATCCTGCAGCAACGCATGGAGCATATGACCGATGAAAACCGTGAGCAGACCATAGATCAGTGCAAAATGGAAGTACTTAACCTGCTTAAGAGAAGTATCCGGCCCGAATTCCTCAATCGCATTGATGAGGTAATCATGTTTAAGCCATTGACCAGAGAGGAGATCAAAGGAATCGTGGCGCTTCAGATCAAACAGCTGCAAAAGATGCTGAAGGAAAACAACCTGGAAATCACGGTCGCACCTGAAGCCATTGACTGGATAGCCGAAGCGGGCTTTGACCCTCAGTTTGGTGCCAGACCATTGAAAAGGGTGATACAGCGGCAATTATTAAATAAACTGTCTGTAGAACTGCTGGCGGGGAACCTGGAAAACAAAAAACAGGTCACCGTTGAAAAGGATGGGGAAGATCTGGTGTTCCATTTCATCTAAAAATGCTACTTTTGACAAAAATCAGAAGCCTTGAATACCCCTCTGTTTATCGCGCGACGAATGGGTGTTTCCGGTAGTGGAAAGGAATTCACCGGAATCATCAAAAAGATTGCCATCCTGAGCATTGCCCTGGGGATTGCCGTCATGATCATATCCATGGCGGTAGTAACGGGCTTTCAGAATGAAATAAGGGACAAGGTGATCGGTTTTGGCGGGCACATTCAGGTCACAAACTACGATTACAATATCTCCTTCGAAGCAAGACCGATCCAAAAGGAGCAGTTTCCCGTGGATGAAGCGATGAAGATCCCAGGGATAAGGCATATCCAGATGTTTGCCACAAAACCTGGCATCATCCGGACAGATGAAGACATGCACGGAGTCATCCTCAAAGGGATTGCTGCCGACTTTAACTGGGATTTCTTCGGGGAAAGGATGATCGCAGGAAATACCCTTGCGCTCGATGACAGCCTAAGGTCTGATGAGGTAATCATCTCAGGGATTATTGCACGTCAGCTTCAACTGGATGTTGGAGAAGACATTTTCATGTATTTCATTCAAGAACCTCCGCGAATCCGGCGATTCACGGTCGCCGGCATTTATGACACCAGCCTTGAAGAACTGGACAAAGTCTTTGTCCTGGGCGACATCAGACACATTCAGCGATTGAACGACTGGGATGAAAATCAGATTGGCGGGTTTGAAATCCTGGTGTCAGGATTTGACGAAATTTCCAAAATTGAAGACCAGGTGCTTGATCTCTTGCCTTTTCACCTTGACGCAAAAAGCATCCGTACGCTTTATCCGCAGATATTTGACTGGCTGGGTTTGCTTGATATGAATGTTTATGTAATTATCATACTGATGATCCTTGTGGCTGGCATCAACATGGTTACAACATTGCTCATATCAGTACTGGAAAAGACAAATGCCATTGGCATATTAAAAGCAGTAGGAGGTTCTGATATCCTGATCCGTAAAGTTTTTTTATACCACGCAGGAATGCTAATATCTAAGGGGCTATTATGGGGAAACATTACGGGCGTCCTGATTTGCCTCATGCAATATCAGTTCGGGTTTATCACACTGGATCCGGAATCATATTTTGTATCTGAAGTCCCGATAAACCTTCAGTTAAATCATATTCTGCTGATAAATGCAGGAACATTCCTGATTTCGATGACCATGCTCATCGTGCCTTCCTACATTGTTACAAAAATATCACCTGTAAAGGCAATAGCTTTCAAGTAGGTTAAAATACAAGGATGCCCAGGGAAATGATAAATTGTCTTGGGCGGGTGTCAAAATCAAAGGGAGTATCTCCAATACTGATACCATCACCCAGTCTGCTCAAATTCCCCTCATATTTCAGGTCTAACATCAGATTACCGATCTTGACACCGGCCATTGCCTGAAAACCAACCGTAGCATTGTTGTTCTGAAAATCCAGCTCTTCACCCATAACATTCGGTATTCCCTGCTTACTGTCAAGAAGAACGGATAATACAGGACCAACCCCCACACGCAATGGACCGAAAGAGGTACCTCCGATCACAGGAATGCTGAGATGGCTGTATGTGTTGGTAAAAACATCCATTTCTGTCCCATTTTGACTGAAACTGATAGCCATTTCCTGTCCGGTTTGGGTGTATAAAAGTTCCGGCTGAATGAAAAAATTAAATAAAGACAAATGACCAACCAGACCAAAGTGAAATCCCGTGTATGAATCTGACAGGGATTCAATCATCACCCCTTCATGAACTATTTGCGATGTTGATGGCAGCGAAGAGAAATTCAGGCCTCCTCTGACTCCTATTCCTGAACCCATAGCGTTGCAGGAAATAAACAGGACCAGAACCATTGTGAGCGGGAAACCAGATCTAATCATGGCAATATGTATTGGTTTTTAAATCGGCAACATTACAAAGATAGGAAAAACATCATGAACTTCTGAGTATCCTCATTTTTTCCCTGAGTATGCCAATCTCGTCACGTGCCTTTTCTATTTTTTCCTCAAACTCTGCTTTGAGTATGTCTGCTTTTTTTGATGATGCAAAAAAACCAATGTTGTTTTCCAGGACTTTTATATCAGCTTCCAGATTCTTGATTTTATTGGTTAGGAAGTTTCTCTCTTTCTGGATGATATTATCAGCATTCTTTGTGTTTTTCAGATTTTCAATTTTGGTTCGAAAAGAGAGGGTGCTTTTTGCTTTCTGACTGATATTTAAAACATCAAACTGGTGGTCGATCGTTTTTCTGAACTCGCTTTGCAATTTGTCCTTTTGTTTTATGGGAACATGTCCGATCTCCATCCATTTGCGCTGAAAGCCCTTCAGGGTTTCAAGGTTTTCCTTGTTGTCATCAGAATACTCATGGTTCCTGACCTGTTCGATTAACTCTTGCTTCTCTTTAAGATTCTGATTCTGATGGTCTCCAATATTTGCAAAGTGGGTTGATTTTCTGTTGAAGAAATGGTCGCAGGCCTGCCTGAACCTTTTCCAAATTTTGTCGGAGAATTTTGCCGGCACCGGGCCAATCTTTTTCCATTCGTTCTGGAGGTTTATAAGCGCATCGGTTGTTCCACGCCAATCTTCACTGTCTTTCAAAGCTTCCGCCTGAAGACAAAGATTCAGCTTCTCATTATAATTCTCCTTTTGCTGGTCTTTATATTTCCGGAAAAACTCTTTTTTGTTGGAAAAGAAAGTGTCGAGTGCCCCGCGGAATCTGTTCCAAACCTCATTATTCACCTTTTTGGGAGCGAAGCCTATTGTTTTCCAGATTTTGAAAAGTTCGTTGATCTGGTTGGTTTTTTCCTGCCATTTGCGCGGTGTATCAGGAATTACTGAGATCAATTCATCTGCTTTCTCACACAAAACAAGCTTGGCGGCGTAGTTTTTGTTTTGTTCCTCCCTAAGTGATTCATAATGATCCTGTCTGCGCTTGTTTAACTTTTCTGTGGCAGCACGAAAACGCTCCCATATCTCATCCTTTTTATCTTTGGGTACCGGACCCGTTTCTTTCCAGGCTTCATGAAGCTTTTGTAACTGTTGAAAAGATTTCGTGATCGAAGTCTCCAGAAGCAACTCCTCCGCCTTTTCACATAAATCGGTCTTCACTTCAAGGTTCTTCTTCAGATCAAGATCCTTCAGCTCTTTGTTGATATTGACTTTATCAAAAAACTTCTCGACCAGAAAATGGTAATTGTTCCAAAGTGTGTTTTTTGAACCCCTTGGCACAGGACCTACTGCACGCCACCTGTCCTGAAGTTCATTGAAATGATCATAGGTCTTTTTCAACTCCTCTTCAGAATCGATCAGTTGCCTCAACTCTTCAAGAATGGTTTCCTTGGCAGTAAGATTGTCCTGCATCTGTTGCTCCAATGCCTTATCATGCTGAACCTTCTTCTCCTTATAAACAGCAAATGCTTTATCAAACCGCTCGGTTAACGGATCCATAACCGAATCGTTTTCCGATTCCTGGCTATCGGTTTTATCCTTGCTCAGCTGTATTTCGTAAGTTGCCATATTTTCTTCGCGCAGGAGTTTGCGATAAGCAACTTTGATAAAACCTATATGTTTTCTTATGTGGTTTACATCTTCTTGGATTACAAGTGCCTCTATGGTATCCACGAGAGCGTCGCGTGACATGGAAGCGTATTTTTCGGTAAGGACATCTGAATCCTCTTCCTCATCTTTTTCTTCTTGGACTTTATCCTCTTTTGTTTCGAGATCCTCCTTTACTGGTTCTGCCTCTTTCGGAGGCTCTTCCGAAGCGGCTTCAGGTGTTTCCAAGGTTTCTGCCTTGTCAGCTTCAACTTTTTCCTTCACCTCTTTATCCTTCACCTCTTTTTCCTCTTTCAAAGGCTCTTCCGCAGCGGCTTCAGGTATTTCCAAGGTTTCTGCCTTGTCAGCTTCAACTTTTTCATTCACCTCTTTATCCTTCACCTCTTTTTCCTCTTTCGGAGGCTCTTCTGCAGCGGCTTCAGGTGTTTCCAAGGTTTCTGCCTTGTCAGCTTCAACTTTTTCCTTCACCTCTTTATCCTTCACCTCTTTTTC
>SLNX01000080.1 GCA_007132825.1 Bacteroidales bacterium
CTTTCTTCTCCTCTTTCTTCTCCTCTTTCTTCTCCTCTTTCTTCTCTTCCTTCTTTTCTTCTTGCTTCTTCTCAGCAGCTGCTCGGGCTTCAAGCTTTTTTATTGCTTCCTCTTTTTTGGCTGATTGTTCTGTTTTTTCAGTTTTTTCAATTTCTGATTTCAGGTTTGCAAGTACATCAAGGTCGCCAAGGGTTGTTTTCTCAAGGCTGTCTTTCATTTTCTTGACAGCTTTCTTGGTCGCTTTTTCCCTGGTTTTCTTTTCAGATATTTCAGATGCCCTTTCGGCATATTTCACATCCTGGAAAACTTTGGTATGGGAAACCACAATTTTCTTGCTTTCCTTGTTGAATTCAATCACTTTAAAGTCAAGGGTTTCATCCATCTTGGCGGCAGTGCCATCCTCTTTTACGATATGCCTTGTCGGGGCAAAACCTTCAACGCCATAAGGCAGAGCAACAATTACTCCCTTATCGGATGTACCAACAATGGTTCCCTGGTGTACTGAATCAATTACAAATACAGACTCAAATACATCCCACGGGTTCTCTTCCAGCTGCTTATGGCCAAGGCTCAGACGACGGTTTTCCTTATCTACATCAAGAACTACAACCTCAATGCTTTCACCGATCTTGGTGAATTCAGCAGGATGCTTGATTTTTTTACTCCAGCTCAAGTCGCTGATGTGAATCAGTCCGTCAACCCCCTCTTCAAGTTCAACAAAGATTCCAAAGTTGGTAAAATTGCGAACAGTGGCAGTTGTTTTTGTGCCAACGGCATATTTCTCATGGATATTCTCCCATGGATCGGGAATCAGTTGTTTGATGCCCAGAGACATTTTGCGCTCTTCACGATCGAGGGTCAGGATTACGGCTTCTACTTCGTCACCTACTTTCAGGAAATCCTGTGCGGTGCGCAGATGTTGTGACCATGACATTTCCGAAACGTGGATCAGACCTTCTACCCCTGATGCGATTTCAATGAACGCACCATAATCGGCAATCACGACAACTTTTCCTTTTACCTTGTCACCAATCTTGAGTTCAGGGTCGAGTGAATCCCATGGATGTGGTGTAAGCTGTTTCAGGCCAAGTGCAATACGCTTTTTGTTCTCATCAAAGTCAAGAATTACTACATTGATCTTCTCATCCAGCTTAACAATTTCTTCCGGATGGTTGATACGGCCCCAGGAGAGGTCCGTAATGTGGATAAGACCGTCAACGCCTCCCAGGTCAACAAATACACCGTAAGAGGTTATATTTTTCACAGTACCTTCAAGGATTTGCCCTTTTTCAAGCTTGGCAATAATTTCGGCTTTCTGGATTTCAAGTTCTGCCTCTATAAGTGCTTTGTGGGAAACAACTACGTTTTTATATTCATGATTGATCTTAACCACTTTGAAGTCCATGGTTTTGCCAACATAGATGTCATAGTCACGGATCGGCTTCACATCAATCTGTGAACCGGGGAGGAAGGCTTCGATACCGAATACATCCACAATAAGACCACCTTTTGTACGGCATTTCACAAATCCCTGGATGATTTCGTCATTTTCCTTCGCCTGGTTAATCCTTTCCCATGAACGCAGCGTGCGTGCTTTCTTATGCGATAGCACGAGCTGTCCGGTACTGTCTTCCTGACTTTCGACGTATACTTCAATGGTGTCACCGATTTTCAGGTCGGGGTTATAACGCAACTCCGCTGCTGGAAGAATGCCGTCTGATTTGAAACCAATGTTTACCACAACTTCACGGGTGTTTTTAGACACCACGGTGCCATCGATCACCTCGCCTTCACCAATGGACTTCAGCGTTTCCTCATAAATATTTTCAAGACGCTCACGTTCCTCTTTGGAGTAAAGGTCCAGTTTTGTATCGGCAGCATCCCAGTCAAATTCACCTGGCACCTGCTCTTCAAATACCGATTCATCGGTTTTTTCAGGCAACTGCTCTTTACCAATTGGTTTTTGTGAATCCTCAATGGCCACTTCAACAGAAGGATCCTCTTTTTTCTCTTCAGAAACTGCTTCTGTGATTTCAGCTTTCTCCTCTTCAGATATCTGATCAGGCGCCTCTTCTGCAATCAACTCTTCAGATTTTTCTGCTACAGGCTCTTCCTTAGGCTCTTCCTTAGGCTCTTCTGCGTTTGGCTTCTCAGCCATTTCTTCCTGTTGTTGAGGTTCTTCTTTGCCTTGCGCTTCAACATCTTTTTTCTCTTCAGCCTGCGCTTCGTTTTGCTGATGTTTGGTTTCTTCTACCGGCTTGTCTTCTTGAGAAGCGGTGTTTTTTTGTTCTTCAGACATTAATTAATAAAATTTCACTTGTGGCTATTTCGAAAATAAATTTCTTTGATTTTGTAATTTTTTGATAATTCGAAACAACCGGGTTAAACAATAAAGATTCAGGGCCCGCAAACGGGACTGCAAAGATAGAAAAAAATAATAAACAGAAAACTAAAAATCAGCACATAAGAAAATTCAGGACATGGCACTTTCCTCTATGCGGGCACAGCCTCGCCATTTGATTTGTACATACAGTGGTCAACCACCTGGATCATCTCATCAACATATTCAAAGTCAACGCCTTTCAGATATATCGGGTTAATTTCATCCACATTTTTCCGGTTTTCCTTTGACAGGATGATTTTTTGGATTCCTGCGCGCTTAGCGGCAAGAATTTTTTCTTTAATTCCTCCGACAGGCAATACTTTTCCCCTCAGCGTTATTTCTCCGGTCATGGCAACGGATGGTTTCGACTTTCTTTTTGAGAATGCAGATGCCAGTGCAGCAAACATGGTGATGCCGGCAGATGGACCATCTTTAGGTGTGGCTCCTTCCGGCACGTGGATGTGCACATTGTTTTTCTGGAACATGTCGGGGTCTATTCCAAGATCGTCTGCGTGGGATTTCAGGTATTCGTAGGCCAGGGTGGCAGATTCTTTCATCACATCACCCAAACTTCCGGTAAGACTAAGTGCTCCTTTTCCCTTGCTGATGCTAACCTCCACAAAAAGAGTTTGCCCACCTGCCATGGTCCAGGCAAGGCCGGTCATCACACCCGAAATATTTCCTGCCAGGCTCTGATCGCGGCTGAATTTAGGAGCACCAAGAATATCTGTAAGATCCTCAGGCTTCAGTTTTGAATCATGGTGTTTGCCAATTACAATGTCACGGGCTTTGGCCCTGATCACTTTGGCAATTGTTTTTTCAAGGCTTCTGACACCCGATTCACGGGTATAATCCTGGATGATCTTTTCCAGAACTTTTTTGGAAAAATTAAGCTGATCTTTCTTTACACCGTGTGCATCCAGCTGTTTGGGGATCAAATGGCGGCGGGCAATCTCCTGTTTCTCTTCCACAATGTAGCCGCTTAGGTCAATCACCTCCATCCGGTCGCGCAAGGCTGGCTGAATGCCTGCAAGGGTGTTGGCTGTGGCAATGAACATGATGTTTGATAGATCATATTCAACCTCAAGGTAGTTGTCGTAAAAACTGTTGTTCTGTTCTGGGTCAAGCACTTCCAGCAATGCGGAAGAGGGATCTCCCGAGAAGGTCTTATAACCAACCTTATCTACCTCATCAAGTACAAATACGGGGTTGGAGGACCCGGCTTTTTTCAGATTCTGGATGATTCGTCCGGGCATAGCACCTACATAAGTTTTTCGGTGGCCGCGAATTTCGGCCTCATCACGCAAGCCCCCAAGCGACATGCGGATGTATCTCCTTCCAATTGCGCGGGCTATAGATTTGCCAAGCGATGTTTTTCCAACCCCAGGGGGGCCCACAAAGCATAAAATGGGAGATTTCATATCCCCCTTCAGCTTGAGTACGGCCAGGTATTCAATGATCCTGTCCTTAATCTTCTCCAGGCCATAATGATCTTTGTCCAAAATCCTTTGGGCCTTTTTTAAATCAAAATTATCAGGAGTAAACTCGTTCCACGGAAGCTCAATAAGTGTTTCCAGATAGTTCATTTGCACCGTATATTCCATGGCAGCCGGATTCATCCGCTGCAACCGGGCAACCTCTTTATCAAACACAGTTTTTATCTGCTTACTCCATTGTTTTTTTCCGGCACGCTCCTTCAGATCATTGATCTGCTGCTGATGCGGACTGCCACCCAACTCCTCCTGAATGGTTTTAAGTTGTTGGCCAAGAATGTAATCACGCTGCTGCTTGTCAATGTCCACCTTAACTTTCGAATGGATCTGGTTCTTCAGTTCTACCACCTGCAACTCCTTGTTCAAGTGTTCCAATACCAGGTTGGCCCTTTTGTTCAGGTCAGGAATGTCAAGCAACTTCTGTTTTTCCGTGATCTCAATATTCAGGTTTGAAGAGATGAAGTTGACCAGAAAGGCGGGGCTTTCAATGTTTTTCAAGGCAAATGCCGCTTCGCTGGGCACATTGGGTGAAAGTTTGACAATCTGAATGGCCAGGTCCTTTATCGTTGAGATCAAAGCCTCAAACTTTTTGTCTTTTTCAGGCTTTTTTGGCTCGCTAAATGGCTTTATTTGAGCCATGAAGTAGGGCTCAGTTTGTGTAAGTGCCTGCATTTCAAAACGCTTCTTGCCCTGAATAATCACTGTGGTATTGCCATCTGGCATTTGCAGAATTTTTATAATATAAGCTGCCGTACCAACTTTGTAAAGATCATCAAAACCGGGGTCTTCAACATCGGCATCCTTTTGGGCAACCACACCGATAATCCTGCTTTGTTTGTATATGTCCCTAACCAGCTTAATCGATTTATCGCGGCTCACCGTGATAGGTATCACAACACCTGGGAATAAAACTGTATTCTTAATTGGAAGTATGGCCAGCTCCTCAGGAATCTCCTCAGCTGCCATTTGCTGTTCTTCCTCTGTCGATAAAAGGGGAATAAACTCGCTGTCGCCGTCTATGCCATCCCTGCCAATGTAAATATCATGATCTGAAAAAATACCCATAAAATAATCGGTCAAATTGTCATTAATAATATGCAAAAAAGTCATACAAAATCAGCACCAATGTCAGACAAGACAAACTATCCTTTTTTAAGTGTTTGTTTTGATGGATGTTGAGCCTAACTCTGCAGATCAGGGCTGATAAAATAATATGCTTCCCATAACATGAACAAGCGTTGTGCCATTCTTGGTGCATACAAGGCAGCCACCCCTTTTTTTGTTGTCAAAAAGGGTTTCTGCCTCTGCACAACGCTGTTCTCCCTGTTTTAGAAAAATCGGTTTAAAGTATCTTTCGATATCCGAGTGTATGTTCAAAAACGTTCTTCAGGATTTGTTCATCGATGGCGGCAAACTCCAGGTTTCGTCGCGCATACACACGCCGGGCAACCTGCACCGCTTTTTCGATGTTAAAGGTCGTAAAACCAGAAACGCTGCCCCAGGAAAAAGAGGGGATGAAGTTACGCATGAACCCTGCACCAAAGATCATGGCATTGACTCCTATTACTGTGCCTGTATTGAACATGGTGTTGATCCCACACTTGGTATGGTCACCCATAAAGGTGCCGCAAAACATCATGCCTGTATTTACGAAACTCTCTTCGGCATAGTCCCACAGGCGAACCTCTTCGTAATTGTTTTTCAGGTTGCTGGTATTGGTATCTGCACCCAGGTTACACCATTCCCCAATAACACTGTGGCCGAGGAATCCGTCATGGGCTTTATTGGTGTAACCAAAGATCACGGAAGACATCATCTCTCCACCCACCTTACAGTAAGGACCAATGGATGACCCTTCATAGATTTTTGCACCCATCCTGACAACAGACCCCTCACCAATGCCAACAGGGCCTTTAATCAGGGCACCGTCCATGATGTGTGCACCCTTGCCAATGTAAACAGGCCCTTTGGAAGCATTAATCATCGCCATGTC
>SLNX01000097.1 GCA_007132825.1 Bacteroidales bacterium
CGCTTGACTATAACAATTACCGTGGCTTTTCACTGGTGTTTGGAGGTGCTTACAACGAATATGACGGCGACCATTTTGGAGAGATTATCTGGGCGCGCCATGCGCTGAATACTGACATCCGACATCGTTATTACGATAATAATGGTTTCAAAAAAGACTTTAATACATTCATCAAAGTGAATTATGAACTGCTCCCGGGTTTAACCCTTCTCGCAGATATGCAGTATCGCTATGTGTCCTATAGTTTTCTCGGCATGGCCTGGGTGCTCGGAGAGGTAGTGCCCTTGCAGCAAAAGGCGTTGTTTCATTTTTTTAATCCCAAGACAGGCATCTCCTACGAAATCAACCCATCAAACAGGCTGTATGCTTTTGGAGGAACTGCAAACAGGGAGCCTGTCAGACGCGACTTTACCGAATCTTCACCTGAAAGCCGGCCCCGGCATGAAGTTTTGAGAAATGTAGAAATCGGATACGAACATCAACAGGAAAGATTCAGACTGGGTGCAAATTTTTATCTGATGAATTATACAGACCAATTGGTGTTAACCGGTGAAATTAATGATGTGGGCGGCTTTAGCCGTACCAACATTGATGACAGCTACCGGTTGGGTCTTGAACTGGAGGGTGCGTTCATTTTCAATGAAATGTTAAGATGGAGCGGGAATATAACGCTGAGCAGAAACAAAATCAAAAGCTTTGAAGAACATGTTGACAAATATGACGATGATTGGAACTGGATCGGGATGGATGTTCTTACTTACGAAAACACCGATATTGCCTTTTCCCCTTCCGTTATTGCTTCAAGTGTATTGCAGTTCATGCCGGTGCAGGGACTTACTGTAAACTTTAACAGTAAATATGTTGGCGATCAGTACATCGATAATACAATGAGCCGCGACCGTATGCTGGATGCCTATTTTGTGAATGACCTGCGCATTAATTATGCCTTGGAGCCTGACCTCTTGCATAGTCTTGAATTGGTATTTCAAGTTAATAACATTTTTAACCATGAATATGAAAGCAACGCATGGATCTATAAAGGTTTAGTCGGCGAACAGGGACTTGTTGTTATTGATGATGGATTTTTCCCCCAGGCAGGCCGTCATTTTATGATTGGTGTAAATTTTCGTATTTAAATTTGGTGTTTGTGTAAATTTACTTTACTTTTGGTTGTTGACAATTTCAGCAACCATTTTTTTATGCAAAAAAGTCGCAGTTTTTAACAACCAAAAAACATAACCATTATAAAACCATGAGAAGTATTTTATTGATTGATGACGACCCCGTTGTACGTTCATGGGCGTCTGGCATCCTCCGAAAACACGGTTACAATGTAATTGTTGCCAAAGATGGCCGCGAGGGTATTGATCTGGCAAAAGGGCAGCAACCAGACTTGGTTATAACCGATTTTCAAATGCCCGGGATTTCAGGCATTGAAGTGCTTAACAAGCTAAAAGAGATGAATGCTGCACTTCCCGTTATTGTGCTTACAGCTTACGGGGATGCCAAATTAACCATCAAATCAATACAGGAGGGTGCTTTTGATTTTATTGAAAAACCAATAAACTCAAAAGAATTACTTCAAACCATAAAAAACGGACTCTCGGCAATAGAACTGCAAGAGTTAGAAGAGTCGATGGGTGTTTCCATAAAAAAGAAAAAAGATGAGAACATCATGGTGGGGAAAACTCCCGTTATGCTGAATATCTTTAAAAACATCGGCCGTGTTTCAAACAATAATATAAACCTGTTGATCACCGGTGAAACAGGGGTGGGAAAAGAGAGGTTGGCACGGCTGATTCATCACACCGGTCCGCATTCTGATAAACCTTTATTGCTGATCAACTTCAATTCTACTGATAAATCTGAATTAAAGGAGCTTTTTGAGACTGGGGTTAAAAATGGCACATTGCTGCTCGATGAGGTTGGGTCTATGGATCTGGACACTCAGCTTGCACTTTTGAACCTGATTGAAAGTACAAATCAGCAGACCGCCCAGGGGAAAAAACCTGATTACCGCATTATCTCCATAGATCGTAGCGACCTGATCGACTTATCTGAACAAGGGCTTTTCCTCAAAGAGCTTTTGTATCAACTAAAGGTTTTTGTATTTGAAATTCCCCCTTTGCGCGAACGCCGAGAGGATATTCCATATATTTTACACCACCTTATACAGCAATTAAACCCGGAATTGGGCAAAAATATCAATCATGTCGAGGATGGGGTGGTTCCATTGCTACAGTCCCACCAATGGCCTGGAAATATCAGGGAGCTAAAAAATGTTCTGATGCAGGCAATGGTATTATCACAGAGCGATACCCTTCAGAAAAAAGACATTAAGATACGGGGTCTGCCGTTAGCCACCAAGGAGCAAAAGGAGGTCTTAAAAGCAGATTTGAGACCTCTGGCGGATGTAGAAAAGGAGCATATTGCCCAAACGTTGCACCTGCTTAGGTGGAACAAACAGGAAACCGCTGCAGTACTTGGTATTACAAGGCCAACCCTGAATGCAAAAATAGAGAAATATGGTTTGAAAAAAGCCTAGTGCTGTATCAACGCGTTGATATCACACTGGTATAACTCGCGGTTGTCAGGACAGGGTCAGTCGATGTGCTTATGAACGGCATATGCTCGCCATTTACCGATCACTTGCTGCATGTCTTGCGGGAGATCTGAATCAAAATGCACATGTTTGCCGGTTTCCGGATGTTTAAAACCTAGTGTCTTTGCATGCAGTGCATGTCTTGGAATGATCGAGAAACAATTTTTTACAAATTGTTTGTATTTGGTATAGGTGGTTCCCCTGAGTATTTGGTCGCCGCCGTATGTGGCATCATTGAAAACAGGTTTCCCAATGTGGCTTAAATGTGCCCTGATCTGGTGTGTCCGTCCGGTTTCCAGCTTACATGAAATCAGCGACACATATCCAAATCGTTCAATCACCTTGTAATGTGTAATGGCAGGTTTTCCATATTCTCCATCGGGAAAAACCGCCATCATTTTCCTGTTTTTAAGGCTCCTGCCAATATGTCCGGTAATGGTACCTTCATCTTCATCAAAATCTCCCCAGACCAACGCATGGTACAAACGGTCAATTTCACGGTCGAAAAAGTATCGGGCCAGCTTGGTTTGTGACAGTTCTGTTTTGGCAATGAGTAAAAGGCCAGAGGTGTTTTTGTCGATCCGGTGGACCAGTCCGGGTTTGATCTCCTCATCGTTCTGGCGGGGCAGGTTATCAAAGTGATAGACAAGGGCATTCACCAAAGTACCCGTGTAGTTACCATAACCAGGATGAACGACCATGCCCGGTTCTTTGTTTATAATAATGATCTCCGAATCTTCGTATACGATGTTGATGGGAATGTCTTCAGGTATCAGTTCGATCTCCCGTGGCGGGTGAGCCATCACGATGCTGATCAGGTCGCCAGGCTTGACCTTGTAGTTTGGCTTTACAGGTGCTTCATTGACAAGAATGTTGCCGGCCCGGGCTGTGTTTTGTATCTTATTGCGGCTAACATTTTCGATCTTTGCGAAAAGGTATTTGTCAATCCGTAAAAGTCCCTGCCCTTTGTCTACCTGAAACCGGTGGTGTTCGTAAAGGTCTTGTTCCCCTTCGTCGTGGTCATGTTGCTGGTCCTTTATGTTCTGACTGTCATTTACCATCGTGGGCTATCTGCTGATGATGAAACGGGTGGCTTCCACCGCACGCCCATTTGTTATCCGGAGGATGTATAATCCATTTTTCAGATCGGAAACATTGATGCTGGAAAAATCGGATCCGGAGCGCACCAATCGGCCTGTCGTATCGTAGATGTGATAGGTTACTTTATTGCTGCCCCACGCATAATGGTCTGTTTCTATATGAATATAGTCTCCCCTTACCGGATTGGGGTAAAGTTGTATGGGGTTTTTGGATTGTTCCGGTGCGTTGATGATGTCTGTAGATCCGTCCCGATACATCACCGGCCGGATCATCAAAGCACCTTCATAACCTGACTGATACCAGCCTCCGTCACCTTGTACGCCATCTTTTATAAAAAGCCGGCTCTGCACGTTATTGCTTCGGTCGAATCCGATTACAAGTGAGCTGTTCAATGGAACATTTCCTAACTGACGAATACCTGCATAAAAGGTTCCTGATACCTCGATATTCTCTTCCAGGGGTATGGTTACAAAGGTGCCTTTATCTTCGGGGGTGAAAAGCACCTCGTCAGAGCTGTATAGCTTTGTTTCCGGCTCCAGACTGCTGTATACCACAAGCTCGAATGCCCTCTCTTCGTCCTGGTCATCAACGGTATCCATAAAATAAACTTGTATGGCCTCTACGATGTCGTCGTGCATAGTAGTGAACATCAGAACACGTTCGGGGTCATATCCTTTCACGAGGTGAACAGCCTCGGCACTTCCGTTGTCGAAAGCAAAATAGTTGTCAAAGGATTGATGGTACTTAATGGTATCATTTCTTGAATAATCGTCTCCATCTGGTGATTTCCTAAGTGCGTGGACAACTTCGAAGTTGCGCTTATTTGCCGGTGTAAGGGGCGAGAATGGATTTGGCAGCACGATGGGAGTAGCATGTGGACCGTGATCCTGGTAACCGGCTTCAAAAAATGGCTGAATGAGTGCAGAACCACCCAGGTAAGTTGCTATAATTGCATCGGTTTCGTCTTTAACGAAGTATCTATAATTATAATTATATGTAGCATCATCAAGGTTGGTGATTCTTACATTGAAACGATCACGGAGCCATGCACCAGGTTCGACAATGTATTGTGACCAAGGCATGGAGGTATAATCAACCAGTATACTTTGCGGTGGGGCAGCAAATGCAATATCATTGTAGGTCGTATCCAAAACACTTCGTCCCTGATCGAGGTATACATAATCAATGTTCCAAATGCTCCTTGTTCCGGAGTTATTCCACTGTCCGATGGGAATTGCCACATAATTCATGAAACGAAACTGAAAATCATCCCTGAAAAAATCTTCTTCAATAATTGGAATGCTTACCCGGTGAAAATAGGGGAAAGTGTCTTGGGAGAAGTCCGAAAGGTTTGATCCGCTTGCAGACCATATCGTTTCCCAAAGGTCTTCTTCTCCCGGATCATCATCATCCCCATTATCTCCATTGTCGTCATCGCCATTGTTGTCATCCCTTGTACTTTTTGATTGATTCTCTGAGTGCAGGAACTGCAAAACCAGTGATTCATCCCTTGAGGGGTTTCCGCCTCGCCCTTGCGGCTGGTAGTAGAAGCTTAGGATCAGCGAGTCTGCGGGCTGGTAAGAAGAAAGATTGATTGGGTGTGAGGTGAGAAAATCGGCCTGGTATGGAATGTTGCCGGTTTCTATGTGCTCGTAGATGACCCCCTCTTCATTAAGTATGTCAAATGTGGCAACACCTATGGTTTTGGGATGAAATGCAAAGCCCGTGTTGATAAAAACATATTGGTCGGCCCACAAAGAATGATCAGGATAGGGCCCATCATAAGAAAAATCATCCCAAAAAGGGAGTGAAAGCGGAATATCATTGCTTTTCGTGTAAGTCAGATGCTCCTGAAGGGTCTTCGCTGATTTGTGAGGGTTATGTGGAATGGGTTGCACGAACTCCTGTGCAGAGCTTTTGCCATATCCCATCATCATCAAAAAAATAGAAATAAAAATATAAAATCTCATTCGGTGTATCTATTTTGCGTTTCAGATTCACTATCCTCAACAGGCGGGGCATACCATATATTTACCCGCCCTCCTTTGTTAATGCGCTCTTCCTCGTCATAGGCCGGTTCCTGCCTCACCACAATGGCATAATCAGGATGGATGTCCTCCTTGAAAGTTTCATCTCCAATAACCA
>SLNX01000222.1 GCA_007132825.1 Bacteroidales bacterium
GGTTGAACAGGTTTTTATGCAACCGGATCAGGCTTATGCGGTTAAAAGCTTTTGCCGTTATGTATCCGAAACTTAAGGATGGCATTTTGAAGAAAGGGCATTATGGCGACATCACTTTACCGAAATTATTTAAGGTGAACGACTGGGTGGTTGTAATACCCGTTGCTGCCATGATCATTTTGCTTCTTATGTGGATTGAGCGTTCTGGGTTTTGATCGGCAGGGTCCGACACTGTTAATAAGGGAAAGCCACTTTATTGGCTTTCCTTTCTAACCTGAAGAAAAAGATTGATACCTAGTGGTTCACTGATCACATTGGTAGCAGACTTCGATATGCCTGCCTGCTCTGCGAAATGCTGAAGCTCCTCTTCTGAGCGATGATAAAGAAACCAATCGCCCAACACCTCCATGATTTTTCTTGAAGGATTCTCCGTGTTAAAGTTTCCGATGACCATCTTGCCACCGGTACGAATAAAGTCATAATATCTCTTTAACAGGAAAACAAAGTGTTTGTCTTTGAAGTAATCAAAAAGGCCTGCGCTCCAGATGAGTTCATATTGTTTCTCGGGTGTAAAGCGGATGACATTCTTCTGTGCAAAATTTAAACAATGCGTGTAAGCCTTGTTCTTTTGTTTTGCATAATCGATCGCACGCTGATCGAGATCAATGAGGTCAAAAGCAAGCTTGTTTTCAGGTGTCTCTTTAAGGTATTCATTGACTTCTGTAACCGGTCCGCTACCAAGGATTAAAACGTTCACTGTTTGATCCGAGGATTTTGCATTTAACTCTTTAAGCATCTCAATAGCCAGCTTTTTCCGGTTGACAACTGCGATAGCTGCCGGCAGGTGATGAAAAAACTGATCCCACTTCCGATACTTTGGGTCGGAACTGATATAATGCTGATATATTTTCTCAATGATGAAAAAATCGCCATTGTATCCAAATGGTTTGCAAAATGAAAAACCAATAATGGTTCCCGGATTTAAAATCGGTCCCATCAGGTTCCTTAACGATTGAATTTCGCTGGTTGGAAGATCGTCGATCAGTTCAAGAATATGGTCATAGTTGTCCGGATCCGGACCTCCGTTGTTCATCATATCTTGAATAAAAGCCGCAATCGAAGGGTTATTGGCAGCTGTGCCCATTTATACAGTGTTTTGAAGATAAGAAATTATTTAGCGAGCATGGCTTCCAGCAGGTTTTTATACTCTTTGTCAACTGTGATCACAGTCATTTTGTCGGCCATGATCAGTTCGGGATACTTAGCAATAAAGACTTTATCAAGATTGATAATATAATCGTTGTTTACTCTTACAAAGGTGTTTTCCGGAAGCTTTTTTTCTATTTCTTCAAACGACTCAACAATGGTGATGACCTCATCGCGGAGATGAATTTTGGTCTGGTTGTCGCTTTGCTGAGCAAAATATACATTGGGCAGGTTGATCTTTTCAAGACCCTTTTCACCTTCCAAAATGATTTGATTCTGCAAATTTTGATTGGATTTAAAGAAGGTGTTGAACTGATCACTTTCAATCTTTGACTGAATGTCGTTTTCAAACTTATATCTCGCGATCTCAATATTTGTTTGCAGGTCTTTCTCTGAAAAAGGTTTAATAATATATCCGTAGGGAAGTGAAATCTTTGCTTTTTGGATGGTTGATACATCTGCATTTGCTGTAAGAAAGATTATCGGCACATCGTGTTTCTGGCCGATGATGGTTGCTGCTTCAATACCGGTCATCTCTCCTTTTAGAGATATATCCATAAGGATCAGATCTGGAAGTTTCTTGTTAACTTCGTCGATGGCTTCTTGTCCCGAGGGAAGTGTATTTTGTACAGTGTATCCAAGGCTTATCAGACTTTCTTCAATGTCTGCTGCAACAAGAAACTCATCCTCTACAACTAAAATATTCAATTTGCTCATTTTTATATTTATTAAAGTTTAAACGTGAGGTTGTATTTTGCTCCAAGTGAAAAATCATAGGTGATTTTAGCATCTATCTGCTGTGCCAGTTTGTGAACGATTCTCATGCCAAGTGATCTGGATTCCAATGGATCAAAGGAGTCATCCATCCCAATGCCATCATCAGCAACGGTTAGTTCAAACATCTTGTTTCGGTCCTTTCTCAAAGAAATATATATCAGGCCACTTTCCTTTTTATGAAAAGCGTGTTTAAATGAGTTGGATATTAACTCATTAATTATCAGTCCGCAAGGGATGCCAACATCCAGGGGGAGGAAAACATCATCAATATTGTATTTAAAAGTGATCTTTTGCTGCATCGTATGATAGGTTCGTGCAATATTGTTGGCCAGGCTCTTTACATAGTGCGGGAACTGTATATTTGCCAGGTTTTCATTCTGATAAAGATTTTCATGTACCAAAGCCATTGAGCGGATTCTGTTTCGGCTTTCGGCAAGCACAATCTGAAGCCGGTTATCATCCACCAATCTTTCCTGCATTTTCAGGATACTGGAAATAATCTGCATATTGTTCTTTACACGATGGTGTACTTCCCTCAGCAGCACGTCCTTTTCGTCCAGAGATCTTTTAAGCTTTTTCTCAGCAACCCTTCTTTTGATCTCCTTTTCAGCAAGTGATTTTTTAAGCAAGATGTTGTCTGCCTGCTCATTGATCAACGCAAACAACTTTTCCGGATCAACAGGTTTAACCAGGTAACCATTCACCCCTAAATCAATGGCTTCAAGAAAGTATTCCTTAATACTGTAGGCCGACATAACAATAACCCTTAACTCTTCGTTGCTTTGTTTTTCTTTGATTTGGCGGATCATATCCAACCCGTGCATGATGGGCATGTTGATATCGGTAATGATCAGATCAGGTTTATGCGCCTGATAGATCTCTAACCCTTCAAGACCGTTTTCGGCAAGAAATAATGCGCCTGCTTTATCTTTTAGCATTTTTTCATAATAACTACGGGTTGTCCGGTTATCCTCGACAAAAAGCATTGATATCTCACTAATAGGTAGCTTATCCATATGAAAAGGAATAGGGGATTAAAGGGTTATCATATATATTTTGCAATTAATGTAAGGAGATCATTCAGGTTGTATGGTTTGCCGATATAATCGGTGCAACCTGCTTCTAAACTAATTTCACGGTCTTCAACCATAGCATAAGATGTTTGAGCTATGATTGGGATATCGGGATTTTGTGCACGTATTTCTCTTGTTGCTGCGTATCCGTCTTTCAGGGGCATACGCAAGTCCATAAGTATCAAGTCAATGTCATCTCTCCCCAGAAATGTGTCGACCGCCTCCTGTCCGTTTTTTGCCCAAATCAATTGTGCACCGGTTTTTTTCAGGGCACTCTTTATTAGTAAATAATTTGTTGTAACATCCTCTGCAACAAGTATGTTTTTTTCGTTCCAATGGTAATTCATCTTGTTTGTTTTTTTGGGCTGTTTCTGATAATCAGTTATTGAGCCTTGCTCAAAGGGGATCGTAAAATAAAAAACAGATCCTTTGTCTGGGATGCTTTCTACCCCTATCTTCCCACCCATAAGATCCACAAAAGCCTTGGATATGGCCAGACCAAGACCTGCACCCTCATGCTTTGGCTGGTGATTCACTACCACCTGCATAAACCTGTCAAAGATCACTTTTTGCTGCTCCGGCTTAATACCCACACCAGTATCTTTTACGAAAAAAAACAATTCTTTGCCATGCAAGGAACATCCAGCCTCCACATGTCCTTTGTGGGTAAACTTTATGGCGTTATTAAGCAAATTGATCAATACCTGTTTTATGCGGGTATTGTCAGCGTATATAATTGACTCCGGCCCATTCAGTTCTTCGTGAATGGTAAGTTTAATCTTGCCGGTTATAATTTTTTGCTCTTTATTAAACAAATCAAAAATTTCCGAGAAAAGATGATTCAGAGAGAATTCTCTTTTGTTCACTGAGATCATCCCTACTTCAATTTTGGAAAGGTCTATAATATCATTAATTAATGAAAGCAGGTGTTGACCATTGTCATCAATGATATCAATAAACTCTGCGATCTCTTCAGGGTCGTTTGTCTTACGCAGCAACTGGGTGAAACCAAGAATGCCATTCATTGGAGTCCTGATTTCATGACTCATATTTGCCAGGAAAGCAGATTTTAACTTGTCAGATTGTTCTGCCCGCTCCTTGGCTTCCTGTAACTGTGCTGTTCTCTTCTTTACCTTCTGCTCCAGATTTTTGTTTGCTTCCTCAATTTGTTCATTTTTAGCATCCAATTGCTTATTCAGAAAGAAATCGCGCCGGGTATAATACTCAATGTTGTATGCGGCAAACATACCAATAATGTTCGCGGAGATATAGAAAAAATTGTTGTTGATTATCAGTTCTGTAGCGGTATTGGAATACAGAACCGCTCCGACATTGTACATGATTAAGGTGGTCCATCCGGCAATGGTGGCATAAAAGAACCGAAGCTTAATAAAAAAATATCCGGCAAAGAAAACCAGCATCAAACCCCCATAATATGTATAATTCTCGGGTATCATGACCAACATCAAAGTGATACCCCCTCCGGCTACAATGAATGCAAATAAAAGCAGAAACTGCCAAATGCTTTTAAAAAAACTAAAAAAGGATGAGATAAATATAAGAGATAAGATCGGTATAACAAATCCAAAACGTATAATGGTAAAGGTTGGTTTGAACTCGGTTATCAAAAGGGTGTCGAGAAATCCAAATATGCCATACATAAAGGCAACAAGCAATAATGCTGCACGAAATTGCCATAATGAATCGAAAAAGTAACGCTGAAGGAACTCTTTTTCATATTCCTTATGAAAGGCCAGACTGATTGGGTTGATATTCATTTCACCCATACTCAGGTTATTTAAAAGAATAAAAAGCAGTTCAGGTCATAAATACGAAAGTATAAACTACTGAGACTTTAAAAAGCAAATATAAAATATTTTTACGTATTATGGTTTACAATTTATTTATCTCTGGCAAAATTTCATTCAAAAACAAGACAATCGTTATTCAGGTATTATTCGAAAAAGCAAACCCGGGTGTTCGGTCAGCACGTACAAGAGCCCTTCCGGCCCCTGTTCAATGGCACGGAAACGTGCCATACCCTGCAAGATTTTTTCAGTATGAACAACAGTGGTATCTTCAAAAACCACCCTGTGTATGTGTTGCCCGGCCAAAGCACCAACTAACATGTTGTGGTGCCAGCCGGGATAATGCTCGCTGTCAACAAACGTTAGGCCACAAGGAGCAATGGATGGGGTCCAGTGCAAAATGGGGTCTATCATCCCCGGAGCGGTTGTGTCGGGTGTAATGATCGTTCCGTCATAGTTCACACCATGCGTAACAAGAGGCCATCCGTAATTGCCCCCTTTATGGATCAGGTTGATTTCATCTCCTCCTTTTGGGCCATGCTCGTGGGTCCAGAGCGCTCTTGTTACCGGATGCAGCTTCATCCCCTGGATGTTGCGATGCCCATAGCTCCATATTTCAGGCAGTGCATCGCCATCATTAACAAAAGGATTATCATGAGGAACGCCGCCATCATCATACAAACGGATCACAGTACCATTATGACTGTCCAGGTCCTGTGCCGAGTTCATTAAAGCCCTGTCGCCGATGGTTGAAAAGAGGTAGCCTTCATCATCAAATACGATTCGGCTGCCAAAATGATGTGCCGCTTCTGTATGAGGTTGTGCATGAAAAATGGTTTCCACATCTGAAAGGACATTGCCATTTAAACGGCCCCTGGAAATGGCTGTGCTTCCCCCACTGTCTCCCAGATATCCATGAACCAGGTA
>SLNX01000119.1 GCA_007132825.1 Bacteroidales bacterium
CATATACACTTGATTGAGCAAAAAATTAAAAGTCCCTGTCGAGATGATGCCTTGTCCGGGTAAGCTTCAGGTCCTGCAGCACACTCGCCTTTACACGGATGGTAAAATTATAGCTCTGCCTGAACCCCATGGGTATCCAGTTAAATGTCATCTCCCAGCAGTGTAAATCCCTGTAAATATCGATAGAGGTATATGTCAGATCATTGTTTTCAAAATCATATCCTGTACGGAATCCAATCCGCCATTTAGGTGTCAGCGAAACATCACCGCGAACAGTTAAACTCTGAATGTAATTCCTGTCCATTTGGTCATCAGCAAAGACATAATTCGAATTATAACTAAACGAATAGGAAAAGTTCAAATTCCAGGGCACGGTATAATCGACTCCACTTGGAGGTACCAAACCGTTATGTCTCTCATGATGTGGATCATCAAAACCATTTCTATTGAGGTCAAAAGGGCTGCTTACACCGTTGCCATGGGCCATGCCATTGTCAAACGGGTCGGGGTCGGAAAACTCATTATCCCGTTCTGTTCTTCTAAAAGTTGCAGAACTAAGGGAATAGTTAAAATCGAGGCTCCACCTTGTTCTGTTGAGCTGCAATAAGCGTTTATCGGTATTCCAGAGAAACTGATTGATATACTGACCTTGCTCGTTTCGGGCGTAGGGTGTCCAGGAGCTGGAATAGGAGATGTTGAAGTTTCCGAATATCCTTGTACGCCCACTCATGCTTATATCTGCCATGTTAAGTGAATCTCTTGCCAGATCGTAACCGGTGGAGATGGTAAAATTATCTATCAGCACAATTTTTCGATCTTCTGCTGAAGGGTCACGCCTGTTCCTGACCTTCATTTCAAGGTTGTTTGACAAGGAGAAACCAATATTCCCAGATCTTCCTGCGGGCGGACCTCCATATATCCCCTGTTCGAAGATCGAATAGGTCCGTTCAATCGGATCCTGGTATCCCTCCTTTGGGCCCCTGTAAGGTTCCTCATAACTTTTATAATACCCCCAGAATGAACTGGAAAAATCGGGTCTCATGCTAAAACTCAGATTGGGTGTCAAAACGTGCCTTATGGCAGAAACCGGGCCCGACTGAAACTGCATCAGTCCATATAGCTTTGTGCTTAACCCTGTATTGAAGCTAAATTCCCTGGCTGCCTCAAACCCCGGAATGGTATCTGTACGCACGCCACCAAATAGGGTGTCATTCCCTTGAATGATCATTAAATCTTCATCCCAATCCTTTCGAATGGTGCTGAAGTACCACCTTTCACTGTAATTTAGTGTAGTGCTCAGGTTAAAATGGTTCAGGACCCTTGCAGAGTGGGAAATGGGCACATTATGTCTGATTCCGTTGCGGAATTGTTTGAGAGCGTCGCGGGTAAAAAACAAGCTGTCAGCAATTCTCAGTTCATTTCTTGCAGACATACTGTAGGATACGCTGATATCCTCGTACCATTTCCCCGATCCGGGGGTCTGGCCCCTTCTGAATGGGTGAAAGCGGTTGGCGCTAAAAGAGATCTCAGGGAGCCCGAGGTCCACCATTTGCGTGTTGGTATTCTGACTGTGGCGCAAATTGGCAGAGAAATTGTATCTGCTTCCAAAGCTTCGGGCATACGATATGTTTGAGGAAAAGGTGTTCGACAGGTAATCATCATCGGACACGGGATTAAACCTGCTGGCCTGTGAGCTTCCTGCATTCACACTTGCACTGAATGTGCGGGTTGGGTGTGCTTCCCTTGCCTGGCTGTGGTTCCACCGGATCCTGAAGTCACGATTTCTTTCATAGCCAGGCAGGTTTTCTTCACCCAATACGTTGATGGCATATGAAAGATTAAAAGAGCCACGGTACCGGTAACGAACCGCGTAATCGGATCCGAGTCTCAACGCCCAGCTGCCTCTTGAATAGATATCTCCGCGAATGGAAAGATCCATATACTCATTAATACCCCAGTAAAAACCGCCATTTTCCAGAAAGAAGCCCCTGTTTCGGGATTCACCGTAGGATGGGATCAATATTCCAGAGGCCTGTCCCCTTTTATTGGGGAAAAACCCGAATGGTACGAAAAGCGGGGTTGGCACACCTCCAATCACCAGGAATGCAAAGCTTGAAATGATCTTATCGTCAGGGATTATCTTTGCCCTCCGAAACTCGATGTGAAAGTGAGGCTCTTCCAGATCGCAGGTTGTGTATTTCCCGTGAGACACATGCACCTCTCTGGAAGGTTGCAGTTTAACAACATCACCGTGCACAAAACCGTCTGCTTCCTCAGTTATTACACCAATTGTCCGGCCACGCTTTGTTTCAAAATTATACCTGAGTTCCCGTGATTCAAAGCTCTGAAGCCCTTCACGAAAAACAGGCAGTCCCCGCATCACACCTGCAGTATCTGGCAAACCTGTAGCATAAAGTTCATTGGTAGTGAAATCTATTTCAATATAATCGGCGGTGAGGTGCATGTCTATGTATTTCAGGTCTCCCTGACCAAAAATATACACACGACGATTCCTGATGTCATGAAATATTGTATCTGCTGCACTGTATTCAACAACAGCATCCAGGATTACACCACTGCCTGTTTGTCGCGCAGGTGGATCATCAGGCAGGTCTTCTGCCAGATTTCCAGCCATGGGCTCCTCATCTGGCAAAGCAGGCACAACATTGGTAACCGGATCTTGTGCATTAACCGAGAGTGCACCTGCAATGAGGATACAAACTGAAATAAAAAACTTAGATATGAAGTTTGTGCACAATGTGATATATTGTTATTTTTGTGGGAAATCTTTTTTGATTTTTCCCGTTGGATAAATTAAGCCTCCATGGGCAAAACTAAATAAAAATAGCATACCATAAGTGAAACGGATTCCTGTATTTTTTGTTATAGTCATTTTGCTTGCAGCCTTGCCACCTCAGCTGGTCGCTGATAAGCGAGGCTTTGTCAATACGGTAGTGATCGATCCGGGGCATGGCGGACGGGAACCCGGTGCTGTTGGCAGAAGGTCAATGGAAAAAGACATCGCTTTGGCCATTTCACTTAAATTGGGGAATTATATCAAAGAAAACATAGAGGGTGTTGAGGTGATCTACACCCGTGAAACAGATATTTTCGTTCCTTTGCATGAACGGGCAAGGATTGCCAATGAAAACAAGGCAGACCTGTTTATTTCCATACATGCAAATAGTGCTGCCTCAAGAATTGCAGAGGGAACGGAAACATTTGTTATGGGTCTTCACCGAAGTCAGGCAAACCTTGAAGTGGCTCGGAGAGAGAACAAATCCATCCTTTACGAAGATGACTATCTGGAGACATACGACGGCTTTGATCCAAATTCACCGGAGGCCAATATCATTTTTGCTCTGTATCAGAATGCATACCTTGAACAAAGCCTGCAAATGGCGTCCTTCATCCAAAGTGAATTTCGTGAACGTGCGCGCCGCATTGATCGAGGAGTAAAACAGGCCGGTTTTCTGGTATTGTACAATATTACCATGCCTGGTGTTCTCGTGGAAACCGGTTTCATCAGCAATCCACGTGAAGAAGAATACCTCATGTCAGAAACAGGCCAGGCCCATTTGGCTTCTGCAATTTTCAGAGCTTTCCGCCAATACAAAGAGGAGCAGGACGCGCTTGCAGCCGCCCGGAATGAGTATCACAGACCACTTGCCTACACCGCAACACAGGAGACTGAGGATTTATCTGTTACTACCGATAATCAAACAGAAGCAATTCAAACTGATCATGACCGAACCGAAACAGACCATATGACCGCTTCGGAAGTCTCATTCAGGGTGCAATTTGCTACTTCATCAGAAAAAAGACCCCTTGATGATCCTGTTTTTGCTGGCCTATCCGGTGTTTCATTCTATTTTCATGAAGGACTTTACAAGTATACTGTTGGCTATGAGAATACGCTCGAAGCTGCTGCCACTATTCAACAAGAGGTTCAAAAGGCAGGATTTAAAGACGCATTCGTTGTTGCTTTTAAAAACAATGAGCGAATTAGTGCAGCAGAAGCAAGAAGATTATTACAAAAGCAAAGAAATAACTGATTGTCGCAACTGAATTGCCAATGAAAGCAGACCTGTTAACTCTGATTTTAATTGTTTTCCTGTATATTAACATTCCCTTTCAGGTTGTTGGTAAAGATCATGGCAAAGGTCCCCTTTTGCATACTATTCAAAGCTTTTCAAATGATCAGGCATTAAAAAATGCAAATTGGTCTGTTTATGTTAAAGATTTGACAACAGGTGAAACCCTCGCCGCACAAAATATCCACAAACCTTTGGTGCCTGCTTCCGTTCAAAAACTAGTTACTACAGCCTCTGCAATGATTATGCTGGGAAGCGACTTTCAATATGAAACCCTTCTGCAACACGATGGCCGGGTTGATCAAAGAGGAATAATCAACGGCAATCTCTACATAACGGGATCAGGTGACCCAACTTTTGGGGCTGCACAATTAGATGATACACTATCTCTGGATCACATTTTCGGAAGATGGATAGAAGTCTTACATGAAATCGGAATAACAGAGATCAACGGATACATAATAGCTGACGAACGGATTTTCGACAATATGCTGGTACCCCGAAGATGGATATGGGAACATATTGGAAATTATTTCGGTGCCGGAATCAGTGGTCTCTCCGGACATGAGAACGAATATACCGTATATTTTGATGCGGGTCCGGGGATTGGCAGTCCTGCCATTGTTGTAAATACGGAACCGCACATCCCGGGCATGGCCTTTCGCAATGAGGTATCAACAGGTCCTGCAGGCTCCGGGGATCAGGTTTATATATTTGGTGCACCGTGGGTGCCGGAACGGCATTTGACAGGAACAGTTCCCCTAAGAGCGCGTGATTTTCCTGTTCGGGGATCGATTCATGATCCACCCGGATTTGTAGCCGAAAGCTTCAGGCTGTTTTTAAACAATCACGGGATCGATGTAGTTGGTGAGAGTATATCATACAGGATCCTCGACCCAGAGCATATTCATGTCACTGATGAGAGAATTACACTTTACACCCACCTCTCTCCCTGGCTTTTTGATATCATCTACAGGACCAACCTTTATAGTGTAAATTCTTATGCAGAAAGCTTGTTAAAAACGGTCGCAGCAAAATCTGTACAACCCGCAAGCACTGAAGATGGAATAAAAGCGATCAAAGAGTTCTGGAAACAGAAAGGCATGAACATGGACCAGTTGATCTTATACGACGGCAGCGGTTTGTCTCCATCAAATCGTTTAACGGCCAACCAGCTTATGACAGTCCTCCATGAGTCTTCCAAAGATCCCGCATTTGGGATACTGTTACAAAGCCTCCCCCTTGCCGGTTTCAGTGGCTCACTCACAAACCAAATGCAAAACACAGCATCAGAAGGCAGACTTCGCGCCAAAAGCGGCTTTCTTAACAATGTTCGTTCCTATGCCGGTTACACACCCATGCAAAACGGAAACCTGGCAGCCTTCGTGATCATTGCAAATGATTACAAAGGAACACCGGCATCGATGCGACAAAAAATGCTCCATCTGATGAACGAGATCACCAAACATCAATGACAGCAACATTATGTTGCCAAAAACCCTGTCCGATTCAAAAGAATATTATATCTTAGCCGCGAAGCAATCAATATTCATAAATCATAAATCATACAGATATGCAAAACATAGAATGGGGAAAACTTCCCTTTGGCTATTTTCAGACAGACTATAATGTAAGATGTTATTATCGTGATGGCAAATGGGGTGAAATAGAGGTTTCCTC
>SLNX01000028.1 GCA_007132825.1 Bacteroidales bacterium
TCGGCTGCACCAACAACAACCTTCTTTCCTGCCAGTCGGAATTTGTTGGCGAGCTTACCGATTGTGGTGGTTTTACCAACACCGTTCACTCCTACAACCATGATCACATAAGGTCTTTCTTCGCTCTCCGACAAAATGCCGCTGAAATCCATGGCCTTATTCTCAGATAGCAGTGCAACGGTCTCCTCTTTCAGGATACGATTCAGTTCATCCGTGCCAAGGTATTTATCCCTGGCTACCCTGTCCTCAATGCGTTCGATAATCTTTATGGTTGTAGCCACACCAACATCGGAGCTGATCAAAACCTCTTCAAGGTCATCGAGCACTTCAGCATCAACGGTAGTGCGTCCGGCAACGGCTCTTGAAAGCTTGGAAAAAAAGGAGGTACGGGTTGTCGAAAGCCCCTCTTCCAGCTTTTTTTCTTTGTTTTTGGAAAAAATATCAAACAGGCCCATGATGTGAAAACAGAAGGTGGTTAAATAAAAACAGACCTGCACCATAATGGCTGGAACAGATCTGAAAAGTGATTTTTCTTGTGCAGGCTATGCGCCGTTACAATGGTAAACGGATGTAATTATTTCTTTTGAGCAAAATACTCTTTCACTTTTTCCGCATCTACGATGTCTTCCTCAAAAGTATATGCGCCAGACTTTTCAGATTTTTGCATCCGGATCACCTTGGCATAACTTTTTCCGGTACCTGTCTTTAATGTTGCAACTACTTTCTTTGCCATGATATAATATTATTTGATTTCTTTATGAACGGTCATTTTCCTGAGGATGGGATTGTACTTTTTTACCTCCAGCCTTTCCGGATTGTTCTTTTTATTTTTCGTGGTAATATATCTGGATGTCCCGGGCATCCCGCTGTTTTTATGTTCTGTACACTCCAAAATAACCTGGATACGTGCTTCTTTTGTTTTCTTTGCCATGATCTTATTATCCCTTTATGTTTTAGGAGTGCAAAAATACACTTTTTCTTTGAAATATCACAAAATTATCAGAATATTTATCTGATCCCTGTCTTTCTCAAAAAAGAAAACCGATTTTTTGTGGTTTCTTTTTTATTTTTATACCTTCGTGTTAAAAATCAAGCTGTTTCGGGATTCTCATATTAAAAAAACATATAGAGTCCCGTATATTTTAACCTTAAATCAATCCAGTTATGACAAAATCTGAAGCCAAAGTTATTGCACTTACATATGAACTTCGGGAAGGTGGCCCCCAGGGAAATGTTTTGGAAGCGGTAAAGGAGGAGCAGCCAATTGAGTTTCTGTTTGGGGCAGGCCGGTTGAATCAGAACTTTGAGAATCATGTAAAAGATCTTAATGAAGGTGAATCTTTTGACTTTTTGATCGAGGCAGAAAAAGCTTACGGACCTGTAAACGAAAAAGCCATAGTTGATTTGCCAAAAAGTATCTTTGTGATAGATGGAAAGCTGGCAGAAGATCTTCTTGCAGAGGGCAACATTATCAACATGGAAGACAAAGAGGGGAATCCGCATAGGGGAAAAGTCCTTAACGTTGGCGAAGAGAAAGTCAAAATGGATTTCAACCACCCACTCGCGGGGATGGATTTGCATTTCCAAGGGCAGGTGATCAAAAAAAGAGAACCCACCGAAGAGGAATTGAATCAGGGCTTTGTGAAACCCTGAAAGGGATTCATGTTAGCTACATTCTGATTGTTTTTATGGCGGCAATGTGAATGGTAACAGCGATTGCCACAACAAGAAGCACCAATCGCATCCATATGCTATCCATGGCAAAGATGGCGGTTAATGCCATGCTGATCCAAAGGAAGGCTATGGCCCCAAACTTTACCCTTGGAGCAATTCCACGATGCTCCCAGTAGTTGTGAATGTGTTTTCCCAGATGTTTGTGGTTAATGAGCCAATAATAGAATCGTCGTGAGCTTCGTGCATAGCAATATGCAGAAAGCAACAAAAACGGGGTGGTTGGAAGTAGCGGCAAGGGTATGCCCAAAATACCCAACCCAAGAGAAATAGTACCCGCCACCAGAAACAAATAACGCTGAGCGGGTGTAAGTTTTTTTCCAAAATGTGGCTTTTGCTCCTGCATTTGGAATAAGTTTAATATTTTTGAAGGCCATCCCGGGTTCTATGATGAATGGACAAAAATACATTCGGGATCAGCAATACCAATAAAAAGGCTCAAAGATCGGAAAAAATTTCATACCATGTCAGATGCTTTCACGCGAGAACAGGGGTTTTTCCTAAACAGCTCCACCAAAAGCCGTTTTTTTGTCAGGAGTTTCCTGCCAGAGCAACACAAACCCAAAGCGATCGTACTGATTATTCCCGGCATGGCTGAGCATACGGGTCGTTACAAGGAGTTTGCCCGTTTCCTGGTGTCCAATGATTATGGCGTTTACAGTTGCGACCATCCAGGGATGGGAAAATCAGCTGAATCTGCTGAAAAGGTGGGAGTCCCTGAATGCGGCCGGTTGTGGCAGCAAATGCTGGAGAACATTCGTGCACTCTACACTAATATCAGAAAAAACCAACCGGAAATACCTGTTTTCCTTTTGGGACATAGCATGGGTTCTATACTGGCACGCCATTTCACTGCTTTATACCCTGTTTATCTACAGGGCTTAATCCTCTCCGGCAGCTCTAGGCTACATCCATGCATACTGAGTGCAAGCCTCAACCTTATCCGCTTAAAAATCCTTTTTGAAGGGCACCATAAAAAGAGTAAATGGTTCAACAAGCTGTTTTATAAAAATTTCAACAGGCATTTCAAGGAACGGCCCACCCTTTTCGAGTGGATATCTTCTGACAGGGAGGCGGTGGATGCATATGTCAAGGACCCTTATTGCGGTATATACTTTTCCAATGGGTTTTTTCAGCATCTTTTCAAGGGGGTGGCGCAAACCAGGCGCGCAGAAAAACTGCTCACTTACAGGAAATCATTACCGGTGCTGATCATAAGCGGACAAAATGATCCGGTTGGCGCATTTGGAAAAGATGCTGTGCGGATACATCAGGAGTTTTACAAACAAAATTTCCAGAACCTCTACCTGAAGATATTTCCCGGCAGGCACGAACTGCTGCATGAAAAAAACAAAGAAGCTGTATATCAATATCTTCTGGGGTGGATTGAAGAACGTTATGCCTTAAAAATCAACAAGGGCGTTGTGCTTTGATAAATCAGCTTGCGTGTAAGCCCAGGCTCAAATAACCTAGCCAGTAAGCCACGTTTTCTATTGGTAAGAGAAAAGAGGTCGATCTTTTGTTTTTCAACAAAAGCAGCTACCTCTTTTAGGTTGTCTTCCCCTTCCAGAAGATGGCACTCCACATTGATGCCTTTTTTGATTTTTCTGAAATAATCCTTTAACTGATCCATACGCAGCTCATCCATAGGCTTTTTTGCGTTTTTTGACAAATGGATGCAATATACGTTTACCTTAAATTCAGACAAAATGGATAGCAGTCTTCTGATTGCAACAAAATCGGAGTCATCAAACTCGGTTGCATAAGCTATATTCTTTACCTCTTTCCGTGTATCATATTTCGAGTTTTCCGGAATTGCCAGTACCGGAATTTTTGTCCGGTCAAGTACGCGGTATACAACACTGCCGATAATATCGCTTTGCTTCTCCCCCTTACCCTTTGTCCCCAAAACAATGATTCCTGGCTTATATTCCCTGGCCATAAGTGCGATTTCATCCTCAGTGATCCCTTCCCTTAATGCATAACCAATCTTAACATCTCCCATATTGTTATTCTGGGCCATTTTTCTAATATCCTGAATAAATGTTACCAGACTTTTTCGTGCATTGGTTTCCATTTCGCGAAGATTGATATCCATGTCAACCTGTATCGAATAGGCATCGGTAATTGGCACAAGATCAACAATTGGTGCGTAATAAACATGGAGGATTTTCACTTCGGCTTTAATCTTGCTTGCCAGATTAATTGCATACAGGCAAGCATTTCTGGAGTAATCGGAAAAATCGACCGCAACAAGAACCCGTCTGACTTCACGGGGGTTCTTTTTATCAGCACGCTCCCGCTCCAATTGCCATTCACTCATCAGACGCATCGCCTTTTCCACATCTTTTGATCTGATCTGAATCTTAACCCCTTCAGGAGCAGCCCCCTGGATCAGGTGTACATTGCTTAAAAAACATTCAATTCCCGCTGCTTCAAGTCGTGCTTTCAGTACTTCTGCAGCGGTGTAATGATCAGTTGCGAGTGTAACAAGTGAATCTTCCATGACCAAGACTGTTTAAGTATACCATATATGCTATCAGTAAATATACGAAAATATAATAAATCTGCAAATAGAAATTTGCAGATTTATTATGTTGAATTGTTTAGTTGTTGATTTGTTTTATTCTTTGAGCAGAGCTAATGACGCTAGAAGAAATACAGAGCGGTAAAAAGGAGCCTGATGTTGTTTACCTCTCTGGCATCAAGAACCCGACCCCTGTAATCGGGAATACCATAACCGGCAGCAGTGAATTCAAGTTCTGTGCATAATGCCAGATTACCCGAATTAAAGATGATGGATGGTGCGATCCGATACAAATAATCAACATCATGCCCCCTTCCATAGAAGTCTCCGGTTTCTGCAACAGGATCGGAAGTACCGAAATTTTTTCCATAGCCTACAAAGAGTCCTCCCTGCACACGTTCACCATAAAGGATGTTGCCCCAAACAGCGAGATGGTTCAAGGGTGTATATTCGATTATGCCGGCCACATTGTCAATGACACTTTCGGCATACCCTCCCATCATCAGGTGCTCGCTGAGATTCTGTCCGTAAATTGCCTTCCCCTTTATCTGCAGAAGATCTTGTCTGTATCCGGCAAAAGCCATAAAAGCATAGCTTCCAAGCATTTCAGAGGAGTAATGCATCTCACCGGTATCATTATTCATTATGAAATTCCTGGGTCTGATCATTTTATAATCAGCTGCAAGTCCGGTTGTATAATGCGCTGATGTGCGCATCCATTGCAAATGTAGATTTGGCATGTTTGCATTCCGGATGTAATCGGGGGTGGCGCCCCTCGGACCATCACTGGCATTGTCGCGCTGTGCTATCATCGAAACCATCCAACGCGACAGATTGCTTTTGTATGTCAGGGTCGCTTGTGGATTGCGAATAAAAGGCTGAAAGGGGGCTCCGGTATTCAGTGAGACAACTGTGGGAAACACTTCAGGGGTAAACATCGGATGCCACCATTGCCCAAGAAGCAATTCCCAACGTTCCCATTCCATCTTGATGAAGGCGTGCCGCAAACGAAAACCATTATAATCCGCATTGCTAACACCTGAAAAGTCGGCTTCAATAAGTCCGCTGACCTTTGCGCCAAATGCATCAGGCCCATCAATACGGGTAAGGATTCGCGAAGCGGCGGCTGAAAAGTGATAAACCGGGTCACCATGTATATCTTTGCTGTTTACATCAAGCACTACAGGTGCCGGATAGAGTAAAAACAAATCTTCCCTTGCACCAACCACAGTGCGGCTGTCGATCCAGTAATCTGATTTCACAAATCCGGAAACGCGAAAGGAGAAAGCCCGGTCGTTTGTGTCAGGCAAGACCTCTTGTTTACCGGCAAATAAAAACAATGGGCACATGAGCCAACCAGTCAATAAAGGGATAATATATCGTGAAAGCATCAGTTAGGGTTAAAGGTTTAGAGGTTTAGAGGTTTAGAGGTTTAGAGGTTTAGAAGTTTAGAGGTTTAGA
>SLNX01000054.1 GCA_007132825.1 Bacteroidales bacterium
GATCGCTGGAGTATTCGCGCGCCACATGGTTCGGGACAAAATCGATGATCGGTGACAGTTTGGCCCGGTAGCATCTTTCGATCAATGACTCGAACTCTGCCATTCGGTTATCTACATCTTCAGCCAGATCAGGTGATACGTCATAATAATCACGAATGGCGTACGGGGAACCGGCCTGTCCTTTGATAACCAGTGGGTTTCCAGCAGGAATTCCGTGTTTCGGATAACCGGTGCAGGAAGCATGTTCCAGTATCCCTGTTAGCCAGATGTGATTGGCACCCAGGGCCGCAATTTTGTTAAGCGTCTGTTGCGTAAGGTCGTTAAAGGTACCACAGCCATTTTCTGCCTTCGTGCCCCAGGGTTTTATCTTTGTTTTTGTATTGCCCGCCAGTCTTACAAGCAGCTGGTATATGATGATTTTTTCTTTTTTTTTCATTGGATATAATTATCAAAGGTTTAATGGTGACAGGTCAAGACAGTCATTACAATCTTCACATCTTCACATCTTCACATCTGCTAATCTGCACATTTTCACATTTGCCAATCTCAACCTCAACCTTCAAAGAACTCTTCCACAAAATTCATTAAAAATACTTTTGTCGTGCTTCTGGTTAGCGCCGTATATAACCAGCGCAGGTATTCCGTGTCCGGGGTTTTTTCCGGAAGGTAGCCCATTTCTACAAAAACGTGTTTCCATTGGCCGCCCTGGGCTTTATGGCAAGTCATGGCGTAAGCATACTTTACCTGCAGTGCATTCAGATATGGATTGTTGCGAATGTGTGCCATTCTTGTTCTTTTGTTCGGTATATGCTGATAATCTTCAGCAACAGCTTCAAAAAGTGCATTTGCGTCTTTTTGTGGCAGTGCCGGACCTTCCGTTTCCAGCGTGTTGAGCAAAAGCTTAACTTCCAGATCGGGTTCATCCGGGTAGTCGATCATTCGGGCAGAGACATCTGCAAAGCGGAAACCGTATAATTCCTCAGATCTCAGGATCCTTTTCAGCTCCAGGATGTCTCCGTTGGCAATGAATCCGGCCTCTGATTGCTCTGGCAGCCAGAAATAGTTGTTTCTTACCACCATCAGCAATTCTCCGGCATTGATCTCATCTTCCATGAAAAGCACACGCTGCCGGATGTGCTGATTAAACATGTTGGCCCGTTTGTTTGAACGGCAGATTGTCAAAGCTTCCTCTTTGCCGGAGCTTATGTATGCATCATTGACCTCATCTGCCGCATCCTGTCCCTGAACGCGGATCATGTCATCAAATCCTTTGAGTTTAAATCCCGGGAAGCCATTTTTATCTTTGGCAAGCATCTCCCTGATCTTTGTCGCATTGAAGAGAATTCCGCTATTCCGGGCTTGCCTGACCACCTCCTTGAGTTCATGTTCAAGAATAAGGAAATTAAATCTCCTTTTAAGGAATGATTTATTTAAAGCCGGACTTTCATTTGAATGCACCGGAGGGAGCTGCGCCGTATCTCCAACCAGGATAAGCCGACAGTTGTTATGGTTGTAAATGTAACGAAGAAGATCTTCGAGCAGATTGGCACCTCCGAACAAACTTCCCTGGTTGGCAGCTGTTCCCCATGCAATCATAGAGGCTTCGTCAACGATGAAAAATGTGTCTTTGTGCTTGTTTTGCTGAAGGACAACCTGCATGGTTCCATCACTACCCGTTTGAAGGCGGTATATTTTTTTATGGATGGTGTATGCTTTTTTGCCGGCATAGGTGGCCAGTACTTTTGCAGCCCTTCCTGTTGGTGCAAGCAAAACAGTGTCACTGTTTATCTGGGGGAGAATGGAGACCAGGCTGCTGACAACGCTTGTTTTTCCGGTTCCCGCGTAACCCTTAAGCAAAAATATCGAATTGGGTTCTATGCTGGTTATGAAGGCTGCCAGTTCCCGAAATAAACGCAGCTGGTCCTGTGTCGGTTCATATGGGAAGACCCGCTGCAGTGCATGAACAATTGTATTTTCAACCATATTAAAAAGGATAGCCGATACCAAGATTGAAGTTCCAGTTCCTGAAACGTGGCCAGGATGATGTCCACCGATTGCCCTCTGACAGGGCCGGATTTCTCAAAGGCGTTGCGGCATCGAGGCGGACTATGAAAAAATCAAAATCGACGCGCAATCCAAAGCCTGAGCCAATCGCAATCTCCTTATAGAATCGATCCAGCGCAAAATGTCCCAATGCGAATTGCTCGTTCTCCTGTAAAAACCAGACATTTCCTGCATCAAGGAAAAAGGCGCCTTTCCAATATCTGTAGAGTGGAAAGCGGTATTCAATATTGGCCTCCAGCTTAATGTCGCCATACTTGTCAAAACGCAGTTCATCAGCCTCAGGGTATCCGCCCGGGCCCAGATTGTAAATGCTCCATGCCCTGATGCTGTTTGCACCACCACTGTAGTAGCTTTTGATAAATGGCATAACGTCAATGTTGCCATAAGGAATGCCAAGCCCACCCATTATGCGAAATACCAGTGTGTTTTTCTGATCAAAAACCCGATAATACCTGAAGTCGGCATCCGTCTTAAGATATTGTGCAAACGGAATTCCAAAAATTGTGTAACTGCCACTATCATCCTTTTTACCATTTAATTGAGATGCGGCCAGGTAGATCAGGTTTCCGGATGATTCAAGGTTTCCACGGAAATAAATAAAATCCCTGCGTCTGTCAATTTGTTGTGTGCTGTATGTATATGTATACTTGGTGCCACCAATCAAGTGGTCTCTGTATCTGCTAAGGATCAGCGGGTTTGCATCAGGAATCCTTGATTGAAGGATTGAGTCATTGAATATCTTTATTGAGCTGACTTCCAGTGGAGTTAGCTGATGGTGTCTTCTATTGTCCTGCCGCCAGTTGAATCCATAGCTTACATTTATAATGTACCTGGTGTAATCAGGGCGCTGACGGTAGTTAAACCCGGTTAGGATAGTTGTTTGGGGACGTGCAGTGCGTGCCAGGCTTTCTGCCCGGAACGGCAGTAACAATTTCGGAAAGTCTATGGAAACATCAGCTCCCATTTCCAGTGTGTTAAAGGGCAGTCGCTGAAAAACCTCTTCATCAGCCGATTCACCCGAAACCTCAAGGGCCCCTTTTAGCCGCACATTTAAAATTTCAGCACCACTGAAGAAGTTTCTGTTCTGAAACATAAGGTTTCCGGCTATGCCGAGGTTTCCGGCAGTGTTCAAACCTTCTGCCTCAATGGTGAACGCGTTTCTTGGTGCCCTGGTAAGCTCAATTCGAACATCAAGAAGACCCAATGTGTCATTGACCAGCTGGCTGTTTTCGGGAACAACGGGTATAAATTGAACGTTAACAAACCTGAAGTTCCTCAAACCGGCAAGGAAACCATGAGTCTGTTCCAGTCGTCTGATGTTGTAATAATCACCACTCTCAAGCATGATGTTGCTTGCAATTGCCCTTGGTCGTATCTGCATCGGGCCATTGTGCATGAATTTATAAACTGCTCCATTGTTATCATTCTCAATCTGGAACAAGGTCGTGTCGGGAAAATGCTGGTATGGTATCAACCTTGAATATTCAGGGTATACAAAAACATCATTTATCTTATACCTTCGATGGGATAAAAATTTTTGCTCACGGGTTGATGCACCAGCAACAACCGGACTGTTTATCAGAATTTCAATGTCAAGCTGTCTGTTGTTTAAAGTACTGTCGACCTGAAAGAAGATAAAATCGCGTGAAAAGTTAAAAAAACCTTCCTCTTTGAGATGTCTCGTAATGCGTTGCCGCTCTTTTTGTAAAACATCAACATCATAACGCTCACCACGTACCAGCAATGAATTCAGAGTATCTCTATAAACAAATGGTGCCAGGTGGGGATCTTGTATCAGGTAATCAATGTTACGAATCTTATAAGGCTTATTGCCTTTTACCGTGTAGGTAACGTTTGCCCTTTTTCTCCTGTAGTTTACCTCATGTGATACCTCAGCATTAAAATACCCCTTGTTTTGCAGAAAGAGTTCAAATTGCCGCTCTGTTTGATCAACCAGAGCGGGATTAAAAATCACCGGAGGTTCTCCAATGGTATTCTTCATCCACTGTCTGATCCGGGTATCTCTACCCCTGTCAGCAAATTGGTAAACATTCAGGTGGAAACGGTAAAAGCCCAAAATGCGGCGGTTTGGTTCCTGCCTGATATAATTGCGCAGCTCATGTACCTCTACGTCAGTATTCTCAATATTAATCCTATTGCGATTAAGCAAGTAATGATCTTCCGGAAGCCGCCTCGTTGGCATACATGCCTGAAACAACAACAAAAGCAGGGCCGGCAGAAAAATTTTATAGAGGCGGAACAGCTGCACAGGTTTAAACATTTATGTTGGTTACAAAGATAATAATTAAGGTTAAGATTAAGTTAGGGTCATCCAGTTGTAGCCACAGGGCTTAACCTGTGGCAAAGGGCTTGACCTGTGCACCAAAATATTAACTCCCGAAGATCAATAAACATAAAAAAAACAACCAGTCAACCAGTCAACCAATCAACATTATTGTAAAATTGGTATGTTAAAATAATTTATTGGTTTGATATTTCATTTTTTAATACTTTTGTTTTGACAATGATCGTTTTCTTATACTGAGTATACAAAAAACAAGATAATTAGTTATCATCTGATCTATATATCCAGCATTCATTAACACATGTGAACATGACACTCATACAATCGATATCAGGTATAAGGGGGACAATGGGTGGCAATCCCGGATCAGGATTGTCGCCGGTGGATATCGTACGCTTCACTGGAGCTTTTGGCATGTGGCTAAAATCCCGGAATGATTCTTCGAGGTTTTCTGTAGTGGTTGGACGAGATGCACGTCTTTCCGGACAGATGGTAGGCAATGTTGTTACCGCTACCCTTCAGGCATTGGGTATTGATGTGATAGACGCCGGCCTGTCAACAACGCCAACTGTTGAGATGGCAGTTATTCATCTGAATGCCAAGGGTGGTATTGTTATAACTGCAAGTCACAATCCGATGAACTGGAATGCATTGAAGCTACTCAATGAGCAAGGTGAGTTTCTGTCTTCAGCACAGGGGGTTGAAATGCAAAAGTGGACAGATTTCTCGACACTGGATTTCGTTACTTCTGAAAAGCTGGGTAAGGTTGTTTCTGATCCTTCCTTGCTTGAAACGCATATTGAAAAGATCCTCGAACTTCCTCTTGTAGACAGTGACGCAATCCAACGGGCAGGGTTTAAGGTTGTTGTCGACGGTATAAACTCTTCAGGAGGGATTGCTGTTCCGATGCTTTTGGATGCTTTGGGCGTGAAACATGTGTTTGAGATCAACTGCGAACCGACCGGATTTTTTCAGCACAATCCGGAACCCTTGCCAGAGCATTTGCAGGTATTGGCAGAGGCAGTTGTTAAAAATTCTGCACATCTGGGCTTTGCTGTCGATCCGGATGTAGACCGATTGGCAGTTGTTCAGGAGGATGGTGAATTTTTCGGTGAAGAATATACCCTGGTTGCCGTTGCCGATTATGTTCTATCAAAAACGCCGGGGAATACAGTAAGCAACATGAGTTCCAGCCAGGCACTGGCCGAAGTAACTGCCCGACACAATGGAAAACACTTCTTTTCAAAAGTTGGTGAAGCACATGTTGTGGAGATGATGAAGAA
>SLNX01000060.1 GCA_007132825.1 Bacteroidales bacterium
ATCCTGTTGGAAAAGAGAACAACATCAAGGGACTTAAAACCCTTGCAATACGTTCGTTCCACCTGTCGATGCGCAATCATGCGGATTTGCGCAAAGACAAATGTGATATTTTTATTGAGCCTGAAAAGCTTGAAGACTTTGGCATTCTGGACCTTTCAGATGCAAAGGAGATTTATAAAATCGGGTATTACAAGGCGGTTGAGGTGCTGAAGAAGGCAAAATAACATCCTGCATGTTGCCTGCTGCATATCTTCATGAACTTTTATAACTTTGCAATCTTAAAGCTTTTAGACATGACAGCGCAGCCACTGCTAATCACCAACTCCCTTTCGCGTAAAAAAGAAATTTTTGAGCCGTTAAACCCTCCGTTTGTCGGTTTGTATGTTTGCGGTCCAACCGTTTATGGTGACGCGCATCTCGGGCATGCACGTCCGGCAGTCACTTTTGACCTGGTTTACAGATACCTGAAACACCTCGGCTACAAGGTACGTTATGTGAGAAACATTACTGATGTAGGTCATCTCGAAAATGATGCCGATGAGGGAGAGGATAAAATAGCTAAAAAAGCAAGGCTTGAGAAACTGGAACCGATGGAGGTGGTTCAGTATTACACCGATCGATACCATCGCGACATGGACCGGATGAATGTATTGCGGCCGGGAATTGAACCTCGCGCATCAGGTCATATCATCGAACAGATTGAAATGGTTAAAGCCATCCTTGAGGCAGGTTACGCTTACGAATCAAACGGTTCTGTATATTTTGATGTACCAAAATACAATGAATCGTATCAATATGGAAAACTAAGCGGACGGAATGTGGAAGAGATGATGGCCGGCAGTCGTGAACTTGACGGTCAGGATGAAAAAAGACATCCGGTAGATTTTGCATTATGGAAAAAAGCATCTCCGGGTCATATCATGCGGTGGCCCTCACCCTGGGGAGAAGGTTTTCCAGGTTGGCACCTTGAATGTTCTGCCATGGGTGCAAAATACCTGGGAGAAACTTTTGACATTCACGGTGGCGGGATGGACTTGCTTTTCCCACATCACGAGTGTGAAATTGCCCAGTCAAATGCCGCAAACGGAAAAGATCCGGTGCGCTATTGGATGCACAACAACATGATCACCATCAATGGCCAGAAAATGGGTAAGTCCCTGGGAAACTTCATCACTTTACAGGAGTTTTTCAGCGGTACGCACGAAACGCTGGATCAGGCCTACAGTCCCCTGACGATCCGCTTTTTCATTCTGCAGGCCCATTACCGCAGTACCCTTGATTTCAGCAACGAAGCGCTTCAGGCTGCAGAAAAGGGTTTAAACCGCATGCTGCAGGCGATCCAGACACTGGACAAAATTTCGCCTGAACCATCATCCTCTGTTGATGTATCGCAATTACGCAATAAATGCTATGAAGCATTAAATGATGATTTCAATGCACCACAGGCCATTGCACATCTTTTTGACGCCGTTCGTATCATCAATTCCGCATATGACAAAAAAGACTCCCTGACAAAAGTGGACTTACAGGAACTTAAGGAAACATTCAATATTTTCCTGAATGAGGTTTTCGGATTAAGTGCCACAATTGTAGAAAATCAAGAACAGAACACACAGATCATTTCGGGATTGATGGACCTGATTCTGGACATCAGGCAGCAGGCCCGGAAGGACAAAAGCTGGGACACCTCGGACAAAATCCGCGATGCGCTGAATGATTTGTCGATTGTAGTAAAAGACGGCAAGGAGGGTGCCAGCTGGGAGGTCAAAAAATAACAATTCTCCTGTTCTTTTTACAGATACTCCATCACCCTTCCTGCAATTTGCAGCAGTGATATTTCTGCCAGCTTGGTACTATATTGAATTGACAGCAACCGCTCTTCCGCTTCCAGCAGGTTTTTCTGGACCTCCCTGAGTTCCAGTCCCGAAAGAGCCCCGAGCCGGTAGCGTTCCATAGCTATATCTAATGTTTCGTAGGCCACATCCAGGTTTTGGGTCTCCATTTCCAGCAACCTGAAGTTATTCAGGTACTCATTGTAGATATTGATCAGGTCAGACATTACAGCTTTTCGGGTCTCCTCATAATTGAGGCGGGCATTTTCAACGCCAATTACCGCATTGCTTATCTGTCGCCTCCTGTTGAAGCCATCAAACAAATTCACCCCCACGGTAATTCCATAATTCATTCCAAACGTTTGCTGATCACTGAAGCTTCCTGACTGGAAGGTGTTCCGGTTGTATCCATATCCGCTGTTGAAGTTTACATAGGGATACACCTGGGAGGACACCAGTTTCTGATCATATTCGGAAATTCTCTTGTTTTTTGCTGCAGCACGAAGGACGGTGTTGTATTCCTTTGTTGAATTTTCCAAAGTGGCAAAGATCATGATGTCGTTTAGCGGGATGATGGTATCGGAAGGCTGCAGGTTGTATCTCAGGTCTTCCTTCGCCATAAGCTCGTTAAGCCTGACCCTGGAGGCCCTGACAACCTCTTCCTGTCGCTGCATCCGCGAACTGTCGGCATTCAGGAACACCTCTGCCTGTAGCAGTTGCAGTTTAGATCCTGAGCCGAGCAAGAACCTTTCTTCATCTATCCTCACCCTTTCCCGGGAAAGCGCTACGGCAAATCTAAGGTTGTTCAATAACCGTTGCTGCTGGATGAGGTTAAAGTATTCGGCACTGATCCGTGCAATGAGGTTTTCAATAGCTACCTGGGTGTTTAGTTCACCCATTTCCTGCAAAGCTGCAAGCTTGTCATAATTGATCCTTACCCGGAATCCATCAAAGATTGTCCAGCCAAGGTTTACGTTTGCACCCGCTGCCGTATTGTGTATGTTACGAAGGCTGGATTCGTTGCCGTCAAAGTCGGTGCGATCGGTATTGTTTCTGGTGCCACTGTACTGCCCCTGAAGATTCAGGGATGGAAGAAATCCGGCATTGCCCAGGCTGAAGTTGTTGTCAGATATTTCCTGATTGTTACGGGCAATGCGAATTGAGTAGTTGTTTTCGATGGCTATGGTTAATACATCCTGGAGGGTATGCATCTGTTGTGCAAACAGGGGTATCTGCATAACCACGACAACAATTGCAATCATTGTTTTTTTATTCCACATCATCTTTTATGTTCTTTGAGTCTGTTGAAATATACGAATAAATGGCCGGCACAATGAAGAGGGTCAGGAACGTGGAGAGGATCAGTCCGCCAATTACAGCCACACCCATGGAAATCCGGCCCTGTGCACCCTCGCCAAATCCAAGGGTCAGCGGCAACACACCCAGAATCGTAGACAAGCTGGTCATCAGGATGGGCCTGAAGCGCGCTGCCGCTGCATATTTGATCGCTTCCAGTTTTTGCATCCCGGCTTGTTTCCGCTGGTTGGCAAACTCCACCATCAGGATACCATTTTTAGACACCAATCCGATCAGCATAATAATACCTATCTGGCTGAAAATGTTCATGGTGATGCCGAAATACCACATAAACACCATTGCGCCCGTAATGGCAAGAGGTACGGTCATCATCACGATCAGCGGATCCTTAAAGCTTTCGAATTGAGCCGAAAGCACCAGGAAGATCAGCACGATTGCCAAGATAAAGGCGAACACCAAGCTGTTGGAGCTCTCCTGATAATCCTTGGAGTCTCCGGCCAGGGCTGTTCTGAAGGTGTCGTCCAAAACCTCATCGGCTATTCTGTCCATCTCGGCAATCCCTTCACTGATGGTATAACCGGGTGCCAGATTCGCAGATACGGTTGCTGAAACAAAGCGATTGTAGCGAAAAAGCTGCGGCGGGGCTGTATGCTCTCTGAGCGTTACCAGGTTATCAAGTTGCACCATGTCTCCATTGTTGCTCCTTACGTATAACGATTTCAGGTCAAGGGGTGTGTTTCTGTCTTCACGCCTGAGCTCACCCAGCACCTGGTATTGCTTACCGTGCATGAAAAAGTAGCCAAATCGCTGTCCGCTTAATGCCAGCTGAAGGGTTTGTCCGATGTTTTGGGTGGAGACCCCCAGGGCATTGGCCTTATCCCTGTCGATATGAATCTGCATCTCAGGCAGATTAAAACGAAGGTTTACGTCTGCCATCTGCAAAATGGTGCTTTCAGAAGCTTTTTCCATGAACTCTGGCAGTACCTCACGAAGCCTTTCGATGCCTTGGGCCTGCAACACATACTGCACAGGCCGGCCAGAGCGCCTTCCTCCGAAGGTGGACTGTTGATTCACAAAGGCGATGGCACGTGTTTTGTCGCGCAGGGCAACCGACAAACGGTCAGCGATCTCCTGCTGGGTTGCCTCACGTTCGTTCGGCTTTTTTAGCATGATGCGAACCATTGACCAGCCACCAAACACCATTGAGGTAATGGACTCCCTCTCAGGAACCAGTTCTTCGGCAAGCTCTGTGATCTCATCAATGTAATCCCTGATGAATTCATAAGTGGTACCTTCCGGTGCCCTGGCACTGATGGTCAGCATGGAACGGTCCTCAAGCGGAGCCATTTCTCCCGGTATGGCTCTGAAAAGAATGATGACGAGTCCGACAGCAGCGAACAAAATAAGAATTGACATCCAGCGCCTGGAAAGGAATGCATCAAGTTTGTCCTGATACCATTGGTTCATGGCAACAAAAAAGCCTTCTGTTTTGTAATAAAACCGGCCTCTTTTTCTGCGCTGCTTTAGTATTTTGGTTGACAGCATGGGTGTAAAGCTGAGAGCTACGAATGAGGATATCAGCACAGCACCGGCAATAACGATGCTAAACTCCCTGAAAAGCCGGCCCGTCATCCCCTCCAGGAAAACAATCGGAAAGAAAACGGCAACCAGGGTGATGGTGGTTGCAATGATGGCAAAAAATATCTCTTTTGAGCCCTCCAATCCTGCCTGCACAGGTGTCAACCCCCTCTCAATCTTTACATAAATATTCTCCATCATCACGATAGCATCATCCACAACCAGGCCAATTGCCAGTACCACTGCCAGCAGCGTAAGCACGTTGATGGAGAAGCCGGCAGCATACATGATGAAAAATGATCCGATCAGGGATACCGGGATCACCAGGATCGGGATAATGGTTGTACGCCAGTCGCGCAGAAACAGGAAAATGATGATGCTGACCAGGATGAAAGCAATGAAAATGGTGTTTCGCACTTCCCGGATTGATGACCGGATGTATTCAGTATTGTCAAAACCGATATTGATAGCCACATCATCCGGGATATCTCGCTTAATCATCTCCAGGCGGCGGTAAACCTCATCAACGATCTCAATGTGATTCGATCCCGGCTGGGGAATGATTGCATTCCCGGTCAGGGGGACACCATCCCGGCGTACAATACCACGAAGGTCTTCCGGTCCGAGCTCTGCACGTCCGATGTCCCTGAACCTTACCACACGGCCATCCTGTTCTGCAATGATCATGTCATTAAACTCTTCGGGGGTAGACATCAGACCGAGGGTGCGGATTGTTAACTGAACCGTATTTCCTTCGATGCTTCCTGAAGGAAGTTCGACGTTTTCACGTTGCAGGGCATTCCGTACATCCAGCGGTGTCAGGCCATAGCCTGCCAGCTTTTGCGGATCCAGCCACAACCTCATGGCATAACGCTTTTGCCCCCAGATAAGGATACCGCTGACCCCATCAATGGTCTGAAGCTGTTCGCGCAGGGTGAGTTCTGCAATTTCAGATAGTTCGAGCAGATTGCGTGTTTCACTTTCAACCGTAACAAACATGATCGGACTGGCATCAGCGTCTGCCTTCGAAACAATGGGCGGATCCACATCGCGTGGCAGCATCCTTTGAGCCTGGGCCACTTTGTCACGTACATCGTTGGCAGCTGTTTCCATGTCAACCGACAATTCAAACTCCACCGTGATGTTGCTGCTGCCCTGACGGCTCACACTTGTGAGTGTGCGGATACCCGGTACGGCGTTGATGGCCTGCTCAAGTGGCTCTGTGATTTGTGTTTCAATCACATCGGAGTTGGCTCCCGGATAACTTGTCCTCACAGAAATGATGGGCGGATCAACACTTGGAAACTCCCTTACTGCGAGGAATGTCATACCTATGAGCCCAAACAGTACAATCACAATCACAAATACGGTAGACAGTACGGGGCGTTTTATGCTTAATGATGCTAAACTCATTTTTTTCTTCTTACATGTTATTTAATACAACCGGCAATCCCTGGCGCAGCTGAAGAACACCCGTAACCAGGAGCGTATCTCCAAAATTGAGCCCATCAAGGATCTGCACCCTGTCTTCTGTGCGCAAACCGGTATGCACATAAATTGGCTGTGCTTGTCCGGAACGGTATACGAACACCCTGTCGCCCTCCATCTCTGGAATCAGCGCTTCGGAAGGGATGGCTATTGCATCCTGTGTTTCTGTGAGCCGCATAGTAATGGAGGTAAATCTTCCAGGATTTAAATTGTTGCTTTTATTGTCGTAAATTGCCCTGAGGCGAAAAGTACGCGTTCGTTCATCCACCAGCGGATCAACGGCATAGACTTCAGCATCCATTGGTTCCAGGTATCCATCCACACGAAAACTTATTGGAAAACCTGGCCGTATCGTCCCCGCATAGCGCTCAGGTATGGCAAACTCGATCTTCAGGGGTTGGGTTTTGATCAGGCGCGCAAGACGTGTATTGGGGGAAGCAAAACTCCCTTCACTGATGTAGCGCAAACCAACAATGCCATCGAACGGTGCGCGCACCTCGGTCTCAGCTATTCTGGCCTTTAAAAGCTCAATGTCGGCATCAAGTGTTTCAAGTTCTGTAACTGCCTGGTCGTATGCCTCCTGGCTAATGGCGTCACGTTCCAGCAAACTGCGCTGGCGAAATTCACGCTCCACAAGCAGCCTCCGCTGTGCCTGAAGCTTCTGAAGCTGTGCCTGCAAATGGCGATCGTTCATTTTTGCCAGAAGCTCACCCTCCTGTACATAACTTCCCTCCTGAAAATGGATGCCAACCACTTTACCGCTTGTCTCAAATGACAAATCTACCTCCTCGTCGGGCAAAAGGGTTCCGGTACTTCTCACCTCTTCACGCAAAGAAGTTGGCTCGATCACATAACCCTGTACACTTAAAGCCCTTCTTTGCTGGGGCTGGAATGTTTCTGAAGCCGAAGACCCGCTCGTAAACAAGGGTCTTACCTTAGGATAAGCGATTATGCCAATCAAAAGCACAAAAAGAACTACATTTACAATATATTGCGAACTTTTTTTCATAAGTCATTGTATAATAAATTCATAATAATTGTTAAAAACGAAGCGATAATCCAGAGCTCATCAGAACAAAACAATCCAGCAAAAAAAAGAGACCGGGAGCACGTAAGCAGGGTTTTGTCCTGTTAGATTGTTTGTTGGTTTGTATGAGTTTTGCTTACAAATAATTACAAGGGTTTCTCGTCTGATGCACAAATGTAAAACCTATCATTAAATGAACAGTAAAAAGGCACTGAAGTTCTCTGTTTTTAATTATTTTTAACGTCCTTAAAATTTTTAAACATCTATATCCAACCAAATAAATAAAAATTATGAAAATGTTTGTATCAAATTCAGTGCGCTCATTGTTGCTTATTTGTGTAATGATGCTTGGCATGCAGGCAACATGGGCGCAATATGCGTACCAAACTTTTGAGAATGATCCTTTAAATGCGCGTCTTTACGTTCTTGACAATGGTCTCAAAGTATATCTTTCGGTTTACGAAGAGGAACCCCGCATCCAGACCTATGTGGCGGTGCGTGTAGGTAGCAAGCACGATCCTGCCGAAACAACAGGCTTGGCCCACTATTTTGAGCATTTGATGTTCAAGGGAACCAGCACATTTGGCACTATTGACTGGGAAAAAGAGGAACCACTGCTGGATGAAATTGAGGCTTTGTTTGAAATCTATCGTCTTGAGACAGATGAGCAAAGGCGATTAGAATTGTATCAGAAAATTGATAGTATCTCTTATATTGCTTCAACTTATGCCATCGCCAATGAGTATGATCGCATCATGACTGCAATCGGATCAACCGGCACCAATGCAGGTACGTCGAATGATTTTACAATTTACATTGAAAACATCCCTTCCAACCGACTGGAGCAATGGGCCATGGTTCAGGCTGATCGCTTCAGCGATCCTGTGCTGCGACTCTTTCATACAGAACTGGAGACCGTTTATGAGGAGTTAAACATGTCCCTTACCAATGATTTCAGGAGGGCATCGGAGGCGATGTACATGGGGCTGTTTCCTCAGCACCCATATGGGTTGCAAACCACACTGGGATCTCCGGATCATTTAAAAAATCCCTCCATCACCAACATCAAGAATTTTTTCGAGGAGTATTATGTTCCGAACAACATGGCCGTTGTCATGTCAGGAGACTTCGACCCTGATGAAGCTATCGTGATCATTGACAAATATTTTGGCGGGTTGGAGCCTGCTCCTCTTCCCGATCTTGATTTCGGGCCGCAACCGGAAATCACTGAACCCATCACCAAAGAGGTGGTTGGCTTGCAGGCAGAAAACATACAACTTGGCTGGCGTTTTGAAGGAGCAGCTTCTGACCATGTGCCTTACATCAACATGATACGGATGATCCTGTCAAATGGCCGCGCTGGACTGATAGACCAGAATCTGAACCAGCAGATGGCAACCCTTGGAGCCGGTGCAGGTGTGCGCAGCATGGTAGATTATTCGGTCTTTACATTAAGCGGACGTAACAAAAGTGACCAAACCCTTGACGAGGTCAAAGAACTTTTGCTCGAACAACTCGACCTGGTAAAAAGCGGTGACTTCCCTGACTGGTTAATGGAAGCAGCCATTAACAACCTAAGGCTGCAGGAAATGCGCAGAGTGGAAAACATCAGGGGAAGGGCCATGATGATGGCGATGAGCTTTCTGAATGGCGTTCCTTACGACCAGACGCTTGCGTATCTCGACCGATTAAGTGAAGTCACCAAAGAGGACCTGGTTGCATTTGCCAATGAGCACCTGCGTCGCGACAACTTTGTTGCCGTTTACAAATTACAAGGACAGCCAGAGGATATTGAACAAGTTGAAAAGCCACCCATCACTCCCATTCACATCAACCGCGATGCTGAATCAGAAACACTGGCATATATTAAGGCCAACCCACCGGAGCCGGTCGAACCCATTTTTCTTAATTATGATGAGGACATAACCCGGGCAATGACCGATAGCGGGCTAGAGGTTCTGTATGCACATAATGAGGCCAACCCCACCTTCTCGCTGACCTATTTCTGGAGGATGGGAAGCAACCACGATAGACATTTACCTGTTGCAGGAAACATTCTGCAGTATCTGGGGACTGAGACGCACAGCTCCGAAGAGATTGCCAATGAGTTTTATAAACTGGCCTGTTCATTTAATATGTCTGTAAGGGATGACGAGACTCGGATCACAATCAGCGGCCTTTCAGAGAACATGGAAGAGGCTGTTGAACTTTTTGAATACCTTGTTGCAAATGCCCGCATTGAAGAAGAGACAATGCAGCGGTATATAAGAAATTTGAAAAACAGTCGTGAGAACAGCAAAGCTGATCAACGCACCAACTTTGCAGCTTTGGTCAACTACGCCATGTACGGACCCGACAACCCGACCACGTTTGTGCTAACCAATGAAGAACTTCTAAACCTTTCTCCGGAAAGGATGATCTCAATCATTCAGGAACTGTGGCATATTGAACACAAAGTGGTGTTTTTTGGTCCACAGCCGGTTGAAGAACTGGTGTCAATTATTGACGGTTATCACATTACGCCAGAAATCATGGCTGAGATCCCGGATGGTATACAGTTTATGCCACTTGATACAGAGGAAAACATTGTTTACTTTGCCCATTATGAGGCCAATCAAAGTTACTTGCAAACAACCCAAAAAGGGAACCCATATGATTCGGATATCATTCCCCTGCTACGTATGTACAACCAGTATTTTGGCGGTGGCATGAATGCCATTGTTTTCCAGGAAATGCGAGAGAAAAGGGGTCTGGCTTATTCGGCGTGGGCAAACTATTCATCTCCAAATCATCCGGAAGGCTATTTCATGAATACCAGTTTCATCGCCACTCAAAATGACAAAGTGGCGGATGCATTCAATGCTTTTAATGAACTTTTTGATGACATGCCCATGTCTGAAACAGCATTCAGACTGGCACAGGAACAGATCATCAGTAACATTCGTACACAAAGGATTCGGGACGCGGGGGTCATTTGGAACTACCTCTCAGCACAAAGGATGGGCAGGAATTATGACCTAAGGGAGACCCTGTATTATGAAATCCCCGCCATGACCCTTGAACAGGTTCAACAGTTCAACCTGAACTACATAAAGGATAAACCCAAAACCTATGTCATTCTCGGCAATGAAAACATTGTTGACTTTGACGAAATTGAAAAATTGTTTGGGCCAGTGACCCGGTTGACAAAAGACGACTTGTTTGTTTTTTAGACATTTCGTTACTTTGCAAAAGCCGTCGGGTGAAAACACCTGAACGGCTTTTGCATTTATCCTATCTTATAAACCATGGATCGAAAACAAATAAAGATCAACATACCCAACATGCTCTCTTTTTACAGGTTGCTGGCCTTCCCGGTGATTCTTTTTCTTGCCGTTACCGGACGGGAGCAGGCTTTTGCCATTTTAATCATCATAAGCCTTATCACCGATGTACTGGATGGGCTGCTTGCCCGACTCCTCAACCAGCAGACCGAATTTGGGGCACGACTAGACTCAATTGCCGACTTCAGCACCTACTTTCTTGTTTTTCTTGGAATTGTACTTTTTAAAAGATCTGATTTTGCCCCCCACATTGTGAGTTTTACAATTTTCCTCACTTTGCTTGTTTCAGCCCTTATCTTGTCTTTTATCAAGTTTGGCCGTTTCCCAAGCCTCCATCTTTATTCGTGGAAAATCGGCGGATACATTCAGGGAATATTCTTTGCAGTACTCTTCGGATACAAATTTTACACACCGTTTTATTATTTTATGATCACCTGGGGAATCCTTGCATTCCTGGAGCATATTGTCATTCAGCTCATCATTCCCGAAATGCGATCAAATGCAAAAGGGTTGTATTGGGTGCTGAAAGAAGAAAAAGAAAGAAGGTGACCGAAGAAGCAAAAACATATTGATGTAATTGGTTAATATTGTTGTTTATGGAACTGATCATATACCTGGCCATCATTTCCTACTTTGTTCTTGGCGCCATCGCTTTCTTTGTTATCGGAAAAAAGAAAAGCAAAGCGACAAGAAAGGAGATCTGGACAAAATACTTCACCTATTTCTTTATCATACACACCCTCTTTATCACCATTTATTTGGAATATCCTTACTTTCTGATTCTTGCCGCAGCCATATCCTTTACCGGACTGGCTGAGATTGTCAGGACTTTCAGAAGTTACGGAAGCAAAAATCAATCTTTGTTCTTTATTTCAGCTTTGCTGTTATACATGATAATCGTGATGCCTTTCCTCCTTTTCAGCATCTCTGAAAAGGAGATACTGTATTTTGCCTTTGTGGTGATCAGTGTTTTTGACGCTTTCAGCCAGATCAGCGGTCAGATGTTTGGCAAAAGGAAGTTGATCCCTGCGGTCAGTCCAAACAAAACCATTGGAGGACTGGTTGGTGGTGTAGTGCTGGCAGTGGTTACAGGAGGCCTTATGGGCCATTTACTGGGGATAAATACCGGACAAGCCTTGTTTTTTGCGACAATTATCGTTATATTTGCATTTGGAGGGGATCTCCTGGCATCTTATTATAAGAGAAGATTAAACATTAAAGACTTTGGAAAGCTCTTGCCCGGACATGGTGGTTTTTTAGACCGTTTCGACAGCCTGATTCCTGGCGGAGCGGCAATGTTCATCTTAAGTAACTTTTTATGATCAGCCAGGATTTGTTTTTTACCATTCTTTACACTTTTGCATTCTCCATTATTTTGGCGACCGGTGAACTCTTGCACCATATCCTTAAAGTAAAAGCTGAGTATACCCGAAAATTCTCTCATAGCACAGCCACCCTTGTCTCCCTGACCTTTCCACTGGTTTACCAGTCTTACGAATATGTTCTGGCAATGGGTGTCATTTTTTTCTTTGTGTTACTGATGGCGAAACATAAAAATTTCCTGAAGTCGATAAATGACGTAACCCGAAAAACCTATGGCAGCGTATTGCTACCGGTAGCAATCAGCGGGGCTTTCGTCACAGCATATCTCCTGAATGACAATAAGCTCTTCATCATCCCAATGCTGTTGCTAGGTATAAGTGATAGCCTTGCCGGCATTGCAGGGACATTGTTTGGGAAAAAACTCCGTCAAATCATCATCTATGGCTGGAATTTAAAAAAGACCTATCTTGGATCGGGTGTTTTTTTCCTTACAGCCCTTGCCATTTGCCTTTTAACCCTGCACTATTTCACCGGTGTTTTAAGCACAAAGACCATTGTCGCAGCCTTTGCTGTTGCTTTGGGGGCAGCCCTTGTGGAGACATTCAGTTCCAGGGGGCTTGACAACTTCACCGTGCCGTTAACTGCGCTGATCATGCTGTTGTTTTTCTTATAACCCTCAACAAAGCATACCATAGCAATTAGAGTTAACCCGTTCTGCGAAATAATTATTTCGTACTTTTATCTCTTAAATTGAATAATATTAATGATGAACAGAGCCCAGAAGAGTTTCATATATTTTTTATATGAATTGCGCATTTCTGCTGCAACCAGAAAGAAACTTGAAGTAAGCGATACTTTTTTCGCAAATGACGGACGCTTTGTTGTGGCTGATTTTAACAGTGTCCGAAAATTGGCATACAACCTGAACCGCGACAGGAAACCGGAGGAACATGTATATCCGGGAACAATTTTTGCAGCAGGTCTCTTGCACGAAATTTACCATCTACTTCTTCGCAAATATGAAAAACAGTTGCAGAAAGATGTATTCATCGATGCGGTTGCGTTGTTAAATAAGCAAATGGGAAAAGCTGCATTCATGTCCCTCACAACTGATTTTACAATTGTTTTCCCCCCTACGGCAGTTTATCAGGAAAAAATCGGTGCCTCCCAATACCTGAATGATACGACTGAAGGCAAATCACATCTTGCCGTGGCAGTTGAGGAAATGATGATGCTGTTCCTCGCCTATGAAAACCGTGCATTACGGACAATCAGGCCCCTTTTTGACAAATCGGGGTTAAAAACGCCCGACCTTTTGGATGCGTTGCAAACGGTCCTTGAATCCCATTTCAAAAAATTACCCCCTTTTGGAAAGGACGGACAAGATATTCTAAACCTGTTTCGTGCGCCCTTCCTACACGCTCCTGAAGACCTTTTTGCACAGCTTGAATATATTCTGGCCCATTGGCAAGACCTTTTGCCTGAAAACCTTTTGCAACAGATATTAAGTGGAAAAGACCTGATCAAGGAAGACCTGCAGCTTAGTGGGGCTTTGGGTCCTCCGCCTACATTCGTTCCCCGTTACAAAAAAGAGGGTGACGGCACCGGCATGTTTCTTGGAAAATCCGGATACGACCCTTCTGCTGATGAGAATTCTGATTATGAGGAACCAGAGCAATTTACCGAAGATACCGATTGGATGCCCCGCGTTGTGTTGCTGGCAAAAAACACATATGTATGGATGGACCAGCTTAGCAAAAAATATCAGCGATCGATACGGACGCTTGATCAGATCCCCGACGAAGAGCTGGATCAACTGGCCCGATGGAATTTTAACGGATTATGGCTGATCGGAATCTGGGAGAGAAGCAATGCTTCCAGGAAAATCAAACACATGACCGGAAACACCGATGCCGTTGCATCTGCTTACTCACTGTACGATTATGAAGTTGCCCAAGACCTGGGTGGAGAGGAAGCCTATCAAAGACTCAATGAAAAGGCAAAACAGCGGGGCATCAGACTGGCCAGCGATATGGTGCCCAACCACACAGGGATCTTTTCCCGTTGGGTGACCGAAAAACCTGATTATTTCATTCAATCGCCCGTGCCACCGTTCCCAGGCTACTCTTTTACAGGAGAGAACCTCTCAGATGATCCAGGCATTGAGATCCGCATCGAAGACGGATATTACAACAAAACAGATGCTGCGGTTGTATTCGAGCGAATAGACAGAAACAACAACGACATACGTTACCTGTATCATGGCAATGACGGCACCATGATGCCCTGGAACGATACGGCGCAACTCGACATGATTAAGGCTGAAGTGAGAGCCGCCGTGATTGAAAAAATCTTTGACGTTGCCCGACGGTTTTCGATCATCCGGTTTGATGCAGCCATGACACTTGCCAAGAAACACTTTTCAAGGCTATGGTATCCGCGACCAGGCGCAGGTGGTGACATCCCCTCAAGGGCAGACTACGCAATGAGCAAACAGGCTTTCGATGCCCTCTTTCCGGTGGAATTCTGGAGGGAGGTTGTTGACCGCATCAACAATGAACTTCCTGAAACACTTTTGCTGGCAGAAGCCTTCTGGTTCATGGAGGGTTATTTCGTACGGACGCTGGGGATGCACAGGGTATACAACTCCGCATTCATGCACATGCTAAAAAATGAGGAGAATGAAAAATACAGGGACCTGATCTCAAACACACTGGAGTTTGAACCGGAAATACTAAAACGATATGTGAATTTCATGAGCAACCCCGACGAAGAAACGGCCATACAACAATTTGGCACGGGGGATAAATATTTTGGCGTTTGTGTGCTGATGAACACCCTTCCGGGATTGCCTATGTATGCCCATGGCCAGATTGAGGGTTACACCGAGAAGTATGGGATGGAATACCAAAGGGCCTATTACAATGAGCTGCCAAACCAATGGCTGACTGAAAAACATGAACGTGAGATCTTTCCTCTTACTGCAAAACGTTATCTTTTCAGCGGAGTTGCAAACTTCAACCTTTTCAACTTCCTTGACCCACATGGTGTGGTTAATGAAAATGTATTTGCATATACAAACCGCTTTGGCAACGAACGTGTTCTTGTATTATACAATAACAAATATGACAGGGCAACAGGACATATAAAAACATCGGTTCCGAGACTGGCAAAAGCGGGTGATGACAAGGGATTGGTATCTTACGGACTGGCTGAAGCCATGGGGCTTGATCATTCCGGAGATGCTTTCTACATTGTCAGAGAGTTGGTGTCAGGTCAGGAATATCTTTTTCGGGGTGAACACATTCACCAAAACGGATTTCACCGCCATTTAAGTGGTTTTGAATATATGGTATTCTGGGAGTTTAGGGAAGTTCGTGATAAAGATGGAGCTTGGGCAACCCTCTTTGACAGTATACAGGGACAAGCAGTTCCTTCAGTTGAAGAACGATTCGATCTTCAGCGTTTAAAACACACCCACATGGCCTTTTCACAAATTTTTAACAGCACTTCGTTAAACTGCCTGTTGCATGAGGTTAGAGAAGCATCGCACGAGAGCGCATCAAAAAAGCTAAATCAGTGCTTTCAGGATGGCGTTGCCACTTTTATTAAACAATGCTGTAAAGATTTGGGCCATGAGGACAAATCGCTCGAAGGAAGAGATATATTTTCAGAATCATTGGAAACAATATTTTTGGGGAAGGCCTATTTTGGATCTTTGCAAAAAACCATCAAATCCTTACTGGTCAGGGAACAAATGAATTCTCCTGAAGAGCTGTTTCTACTGAGTCCTGCCAATAATTACAGGGAAAACAGTCTGATTCTTTCCTCCATTTTTGTAATCCGGAGCCTTTTGCATGCATTGAAGGAGTATTCGTATAAAGATCTCCTTTTCAACAAGCTTTTGTTGCATAAACCCCTGGCCCAGCTATTGTCACAAAGCGGAAAGAGTGCAAACGATGTTGCTTCAGACATCACCCTGGTTGAGATCATCCTCAAATATGGCACGGATCCTTATGACTTTTCACAAAATCGATCATTAAAAGACAGTTCCGTTAAAATAAGGCAATCAACAAGAAAAAACAAAACCTCCATGGCGCTGGAAATGCTTAACGATCCACTGGTAAGGCGATTCATTGGTGTTAACGAATATGAAGGTACGGTGTATTTTAGCAAGGAGGGTTTCGAACAGCTGAACAAATGGTTGTTTAACCTGACTTTTTTCGCGTATGCGAAATCAAGTCATGATGGACAGGATACAAAGCAAACCGAATCCGCCTTGAAAGAGTCTGTAGCTTTTTTCCTTATGGCCAGACGACTTTCAGCTAATGCCGGATACAAACTTCAGGAACTGACAGATGGTTTGTCAGCATTGGCAAATATCAATCATGCAAAAAAAGGCTGATCCTACAGGGGGTTTGTAAGGTCGAAATCTGCCTGAAAAACGATGACACCATCATACAGCAGGCGATATGAGAAATTGGTCATTTCCTCATCCAGGATGACGTGCCAGACACGGCCAAAGTGACCTTCCAGCAACTCCCTTGAATACTCATCTTTGGGAAAATGTTGTGCGAAGGCTGTGCCGTTTCCATCTGCATAGCCACCGTAAAGGGTCTGATCATGTGGTGTGCCATCAGGATAGCTGTGATCATGCCTGAAACGGAGCCTGCCATCTTCATTGAAAAACATCCAGGTGCGTGATGTGTCATCAGACAAATGGAAAGGGATGTGAACCCTGTCCCTTTCACAAACGGTAACGTGCATCACAAAATCGAGGTGCGCCCAGCTTTCGCGTCCCTCCTGCATATAGGTCTCTTCTCCACGAAATGACTGTCCGCAAAGGCTTGCCAGATTGTCAAGAAACGCCTGCTCTTCTGGCAGCAGCTCATTTACTTGCTCCGCCTGCCGGGGTGCTTGTCCGCAAGAGGCAATAATAATTGTGATAAGGATGATCAGGTAATTTTTCTTTTTCATGATGGTGGATTTAGATTGTCTGACTGCGAAAATACATTTTTTTTTGAAAAAGCAAATATGTCATACGGATATTGAGGGTTAGGTTAAGATTGAGATTGAGATTGAGGTTAAGGGGTTGAGAAGTTGAGAAGTTGAGAGGTTGAGAGGTTGAGAGGTTGAGAGTTTAGGGTTTAGGTTCCCAGCCCCCGCGAAAGTTCGGTGGCCAAAATGCGGTAATGACATAACTGTTCTTTGTTTATTGTTCGTTGTTTTTTGACGCCAATGTCTTAAGTGTTACGACCCGAAGGGTCGAATATTAATAGCCATAAGGCAATGTCCCTTATTTTTAACGACCCCACTTGGGGTCGAATAATACAACAATTGCCTTTGGGTGTTGTTTCTGCCATCTTCGTTGGATGCACTTTTTCTTTGGCATCCATCCAAAGAAAAAGTACCAAAAAGAAAGATCTCCGCTTCTGATCCATCAAATGCGGCAGCCCCTGAGACGCGCCCCTGGCGCGTCTCGGTCGTGGCATTTGAAAAAGCTTTTTAAACAAAAACCAGGCACAAAAACAGACCTTAACAATGGTCTTCAGAATAACAATAAACAAAAAACAAAGAACAACAAACAAAGAACAAAAAACGCTCACCCCTGTAACTTTTGCAACATCCCATCCGTTTTACAATCGAACCTTAAAAAACAAAATCATGAAAATTGCGAAAAAAACCCAACGGCCCCTGTTATCAATGATCATTTTGATAAGCGGTCTTTTTCTATTCTCCTGTACCATCGGAGGGTCCCACGTAATACGCGGAGATGGCAATGTCGTTTCAACCGTACATTCTGTTGATCACTTTGAAAACATCGACATTACCGGTGTTTTTGATGTGATTCTTGAATACGGAACAGACCCTGTGATTACGCTAAAAACGGATGAGAACCTTCAGGAACTCATTTTTATTGAGGTAAGAGGCAATGTCCTGCACGTAGGTCCTACCGAAGATGCCATATACAACCATACGCAGATGGAGTTGCATGTTGTTTACCCTTCATTGGAGCAAATTCATGTAGGTGGTGCCTGCAAACTAAGGGCAAACAATCCCATTTACGGCGACAGGCTTTCTTTCAGGGTAAGTGGTGCTGCAGACATAGATCTTGAAGTAAATGTTAATGACTTGCAAACAAGGGTTTCGGGAGCAGGCAACCTGAATTTCTCCGGAACAACCGAAAAGCATAACATCATGTTGTCTGGTGCCAGCAATCTGCGTGCGGAGGAACTCATAAGCAAAGAAACTCGCATAAGCATGTCGGGCGCAGGGTCGGCACATGTACATGCCTCCGACCGGCTGCAAGCTTCACTCAGTGGTGTTGGCTCCATAAGATATTACGGCAATCCCATAGATGTAAAAATTGACAAATCGGGTCTGGGTTCGATAAAAGCTGGGGATTGAGAGATCAACATATTATAATCAGATAACATGAACAAGAATACTGCAACCAAATAAAACAAGAACTTTTAAATGAATGATGTTATGAAAACTTTGAAAAACATTCAACTGTTAATTTTGCCGCTTCTCCTTATGATGGCAATAAACCTGAGCGCTCAAGTAATTACCGATGAAAGAGTTGTTGAACCGTTTACTGGTGTCAGCGTTGGCAGTGTATTTACAGTATACCTCAGCCAGGGAGACACTCACTCGCTTACCATAAAAGCTCCGGAAGAACACCTGGAGTACATCGAAACGGAGGTTAAGGAAAACAAATTGCACATCAGCTATACGAGGCGTGCACGCAACCTTAGGGATCTTGAAGCGCACATTACAGCACCGGAGTATATTTATCTCAACGCATCGGGTGCTACGAATTTTGAAAGCGTTCATACACTTACTTCCGAAACACTTACCCTGAATGTTTCGGGGGCATCAAGCATGAAACTTGATATACAGGCCGTGACCCTTAATACGACAGTAAGCGGCGCCAGCGGAGTGAACCTTCAGGGCAGTGCAGGCAAGCACAAATTAACAGCAAGCGGTGTTTCCACTGTTCGCGCTTTTGACCTTGAGACAACAGACACGGAAGTAAACAGCTCCGGAACATCAAACGTACGGATCACCGTTTTGGAAACCATTAGGGCTAATGCCAGCGGCACCTCCTCCATCAATGTCAGGGGAAACCCTGCAACCGTCGGATATTCTAAGTCTGGAACAGCAACCATTTCCGGTATCGACAAAACCGGTGC
>SLNX01000195.1 GCA_007132825.1 Bacteroidales bacterium
AATGAAGTCGATTTATACCAGAAAATTCGGACTGCTTCACACCGATCGGAAGATAGGGGGTGGTAATTTGAGGGATTGCTATTCGATTGCAGACAAACCGGGGCTTTGCATCAAAATAGTCAAAGCCGAATTAACCCCTGGTCGCAGGTTTCAGGCTTTCTTTTTCTGGAAAAATACCAATATTAAGGAATATCAGCTCTATAAAACGATCCCAAGTGAGATCAAACCCTATTTCAATCCGGTTATCGAAGCGGAAAAGGAATATGTTTTAACTGAAAGGCCTCGCAACAATGACGGCAGTTTTGCCAGTTCGGTTAAGAGTCACCATAAAATCAGCAATGCAAGTTTCTGGCAACATGTAAAAAACCTTTTTCAATATCTTGAAGAAAATGAACTTTGGTTTTTTGATGTGTTGAACGGCAACAACATGTTTGTTCAAAAAAACAGTGAAACCGACTGGCGACCGATTGTTGTTGATTATAAACGACTGGGATGGAAGGCATTCCCCTGGCAGATCTACCTTGCATTTAATCGGGGAAACCGAAATAAACTCAGGCGGCGATATCGTAAGTTTGTTGCCAAATACAATGCAGGTGAAAAATAAAAACGCCAAAACTGCTGACCTAATTATGCATTCTGATTGGGGTATGGGTTTTTTCAAGACGTGGCATCAGCACACCAAAATACAAGGCAAAAAACAAGATAAAATTCAGGGACATCTGGCTGTCAAGCGGGCTATTCCCTAGCATGAATACCATCACAATCACTATGAGAATGTTAAAGGGCAGATACCTTATAGCACCCGATTGCCTGATAAACATATAATAAAGAGCAAAGATTGCAATTAAGCCTGTGATGCCAAGCATGATGACAAGATGCAGCAGTTGATTGTGAACATGCCTTAGCACAAAGGCATTAAAGCTTGAATCAATCAGCTCAAGGCCTGTGTGCAGTGCAATAATGTGACCTCCCGTACCCCATCCAAAAACAGGACGCATTTTAGCTGCCAGAATACCAGCCCTCCACACCTCTATACGCTGGGTAAAGGAATGTCCGGTGGGATTACCGGTTTGCCGGTAAGCATGTAACTCCCAAAAAGTTTGATGGATGCGCACATACACATTGGGCCATCCCATGTATAAATAATTCGGGACACCCTGTTCAACCGCTTTTATCTCCTCATCCGACAACATCTCCAGCGCAGCCTCATCCTTGCGCAAACCTCTGGAGCTCATAAAGCGGTATAATGTATACTTTAATTCATTTCCAGCCTGGTCGAGGCTGTCGAAACCGATGGCGCTACGCCGGTTCCATGCATTCCGGAGCTCATCCTCTGCAATGAAGGAAAAAACCAGGTAACCATTTTCCCTTAATTCCAGCTCTTTATCATGCGTGTATGCATTTCCCATTGCTGTCAACTCATGGTATTCATGTGGCTCAGGATCAATCTGCCTGTAAATTGGTTCTACAACCTGTCTCATAGTGTTAAAAGAGGTTACAGCAACTGCAACAACCATTAAACCAAAGATGATGCTATTGCCCAATCCCGGTTTCTTGATTAAGTCGCGCAAAAACAGGAAAACACCAATTACCAAAAGCGCAATGATTCCGGTAAGTGTTCCCATGATAAAGAGAAAAACAATCAACCAGACTGAAACGGCTAGCGAAACATAGTACCATTGATTGTTCGCTGAAATCCGGCGCATGAACCACGGCATAAATAGAGCCGTCATGAGGATCATCATGCTGAGGTGAATATGCGGGATGAAAGGAGAAACATCCCTTGGATCGGTGTGTGTTTCTGAAAGGACCACTAAGGCTCCGGCAAAAGTTGTGAAGAGCACTGATGCGGCAAACAATAATGGCAACACCAAAATCCTTTGATTTTTCAAAGGTCGGGAGGAGGCAACAACCAAAATCAGCGACAAATAAGGCAACTTGTTTTTCATCACTGATACGCCATGAGACAGATCCTGTGTCCAAAACAGACCGAATGCGTAAATAAAAAATACACCTATTAAATACAGCGATGCTCTATTCTCTTTTAAACGATTGAACTTTTCCTTGAACGTGCCCTCAACCAACCAGTTGGCGGCGAGTAATATTTGCGCAATGCTGACAAATGCCCGGGAGGTAGGCAGACTGATGACGAAAAGGGATAAAAACAAAAACATCAGGTATTGAAATATTCTTTCGTCAGATGACCAGGTAAATGCTTTTTTTAATTCATGAAGCATGACAACGTTGTTAAGGAATTAAATGGTCCCGATTTTTTTACAGATGGTACCTCCACGGGCTTTTTGAAACAGGTCCTCCAACCAGTTAAAAACTTTGTCCTGATCCCCTTTATTGCACAGATCCATGCTCTGCACACACAAGAATTTGATCTTTTCATCCCGCATGCATAATTCAATTTTTCGATCTATGTAACCTTCCATCCTTCCGGTAGGGTTCACGTAAGCGACATCCGGCTTCCTGATGTATTTGTTGCCGTTTTTTAATTCAAGATGATAGAGTAACGAAATGAAGTTTATCTGTTTGTGATTTTTGAACCGATGCTTTAGATGACCATCAAAAAACCGGGGGTCCTGATCGTAAAAGTTTTGTGCTGTGGTTTTACTGATCGAATAGGGTGTGTGGTTAAAATAAAAGTAACGGAATCTGAAGCCTGCTTTTTTGGCTGCAAGCCATTGCCCAAGGTGATAGGATGGTTTTGGTTGAAAATCCTTTTTTCCCATCAATTTCTTTTTTATTAGGGTCTGAAATGCGGCCCACAATGTCCTGGGCCAGGGGGAAGGCAGCCAGCCGCCGCGCAGAACGGGCCTGTTTTGAATAAAAAAGTCAGACACTTTTGTGCTTCTTATCAGAAAAGAATCGTCATTAAAATAAATAAAACGATCTGACAGTCCGTCAATGCGCCATATCATACTTTCAATGGCCCTGCTGCTAAAGGTTGGCAGATAGTGCTCGTACCCTTTAAAAACATGCTTATGATCAATAACCCTAAGTGTCTGAAGGCGTTCAGGGAAATATTGTTTTATGTCATCCTGCAAATTGGGATCCTGGGCATCAGTAACCACAAATACTTTTCGCACGAATGGAGCAAAGGTAAATATGGACAAAACGCAATACCGGATCTCATTTACCGACCGAAAGCGCGTTGGGTGAGCCCCCGGAATGTCCTCCCGCACACGGTTATCAAGAAATGGATGCATCTTCTCCTGGTGATCAGGGTCATTGCCATCCACCCAGGATATTACCACATCAATTGGGTTGTTTCCGGTTTTTGCTTCATTTGTCATACGGAGGAAAGAATCTGTCATCAAACCAATAAAAAACAAAGATACACTTAAAAGTGGCTTTTTTTTTGCATTTTTGCTGAAGATTTATCCCATACAAGTGCTTTTATAAGGGCAAATGCCTGAAGTTATGCATCATCAATCCGAAACAAAGAAAATTGCAGTCATCTCCATGGTTCGGAACGATGATTTTTTCACACCGAAGTGGATCGATTATTACAGCGCCCAGTTTGGGTCAGAGAACCTTTTCCTCGTTCTCGACGGAATGGATCAGCCGCTTCCGGCGGGTCATGAAAGGATCAACATCATCCGGGAAGCGCATAAGCCGATGACACGCCTCAGGGGTGATAAGTATAGGTCAAGACTTGTGTCAGATATTGCCAAAGGTCTGTTCAACAATTATGAGATTGTTATTGCCTGCGACATCGATGAATATCTTGTTTGCGACCCGAAATCGGGCAAAACACTTGCAGCTTATCTGTCGCAATCTTTCAAAAGGTCTTCTTTATCGGCATTGGGTTTGGATGTTGGACAGCACATTGATTATGAAAAAGAGATTGACTTATCGAAACCGTTTTTGCAACAGAGGAGTTTTGCGCATGTATCTGCCCGTTACACAAAGGCAATTGTCGCACTGTGCCCTGTTCGCTGGGGTTCAGGCTACCACAGGGTGAAAGGGAAAAACTTTTTTATCGACCCAAATTTGTTTCTTTTTCATTTTGGGATGGTGGATTACAATCATTGCAGGAATAAGATCAGCGATAAAGAATTGAACCAAAGGGGCTGGACACAGCACTTTAACAGGAGGTTTTCACTATTTGAAATCATACGACAAACAAAGGCCATCCATGGTGATCAGTTTTTTGAAAAGGCACGCAGAAGACAAACCCTTTTCCGCCCTTTCTTCTCTATAAATAAACCCGGTATGCTTAGAGAAAAACCGGTGATTGAGATTCCGGCACGCTTTAAAGATATTGTTTAAAATTATGTTTATATACGTCTGACAAAATGGCTTGTTTATGCATTGCCGTTATCAATTAAGAACATAGTAAGCAGAAGCAAATATTTATATCTTTGCTGATGCCAAAACATTATTTATCATCTAACAATATTCGTTTTTTTATGGAAAAAATTCAAATGGTTGATTTAAAGCGTCAATATGAAAAGCTTCAGGAGGAGATTGACGCTGCAGTAATCAATGTCATTCGTTCAACACAATATATAAACGGACCGGAAGTAAAAGCATTTCAGCAGGAACTTGAGTCCTACCTTGATGTCAGACATGTTGTTCCCTGTGCCAATGGCACCGATGCCCTCCAGGTTGCCATGATGGCTCTTGATCTGAAACCAGGTGACGAGGTGATCACCACTACCTTTACTTTTGTGGCCACCGTTGAGGTTATCGCCCTGCTTGGGCTTACTCCCGTGTTGGTTGATGTGCTTCCCGACACATTCAACATTGATCCCGCAGTCCTGAAAAAAGCGATCACGCCAAAAACAAAGGCGGTGGTTCCTGTGCATCTGTTTGGTCAATGCGCAGATATGGATCAGATCATGCAGATAGCCAAAGAAAATAACCTTTTTGTAATTGAAGATGCTGCACAGGCAATCGGTTCCGATTACCTGTTCAGTGACGGTACGGTAAAAAAGGCCGGCACCATAGGTCACATAGGTTGCACATCCTTTTTCCCTTCGAAAAATCTGGGTTGCTACGGCGACGGTGGTGCCATTTTTACAAATGACGATATACTTGCACAGCGGATGCGTGTAATTGTAAACCATGGCATGGAAACGAGGTATTATCATGATTCTGTGGGAGTCAATTCAAGACTCGACAGCATACAGGCCGCCATATTGCGAATCAAGCTGCGCCGCCTCGATCAGTATGCCGAAGCACGGCAAAAAGCGGCCAATTACTATGATCAGATGTTTAAAGACCATCCCGGACTGGAAACACCGGTAAGGAGCCCGTTTTCAACACATGTATTTCATCAATACACATTGAAAACAAAAGGAGTTGATCGTTTCGGACTTCAAAAGTTTCTTGGAGAAAAGGAGATTCCGGCAATGGTTTATTACCCTGTACCAATGCATATTCAGAAAGCATACGATGACCCAAGATACAAAAAGGGAGACTTCCCCGTATCAGAAGCATTGAGTGTAAGCGTCATTTCTTTGCCCATGCATACGGAACTGGATGAGGAACAGCTGCAGTATATCTGTGCCAACGTATTGGAGGGGATGGAGGTGTGTAAGGTGTAAAATGGGGCGCTGGGCGACAAAAGC
>SLNX01000056.1 GCA_007132825.1 Bacteroidales bacterium
CTGGGCATGTATTTTGAACCGGGCAGCGGTGATCCCAGGCGCAGGGATGATCCGGATTATTATTTTTCACCGAACATAGTGTTTCAACGCCAGGGAGAATATGACCATCTGAGTGCAGGTATGTACTTCGGCGTTAAGCCTGTGATGCTTGGAATATGGTATCGCCATTGGTTTGATCGGGGTGATCTGGCTCCGAATAACTTTCTTGTTGCCCTCGTTGGGTTAAACATGGACGATTACCGCATAGGTTTAAGCTATGATGTCTCCACCACTGGGCTATCAGGAGATATTTATACTGCTTTGGAACTCAGTCTGGCTTTTCGTTTTAATTGTCCACAAAGAAATATTGGCACCAGAATAATAAATCATCCAAGTTTTTAGTTACTTTTGTGATTATATTTTAAAATAGCACACTATGACAAGGTATTTTAAAAATCGTTTCCCGGTTTTTCTTTCCATTGTTCTGATTTCCTTATCCTTTTCTTCCTGTGGCTTGTTTCAGCCTGAAAATTCAAGAACTACAGGATGGACATTAGGTGACCCTGAAATTGGAGAATTTGGCAGATCGGGTATACGTGTTCAGGACCCCGGACCAGGCATGGTACCGATTGAAGGGGGAAATTTTCTGATGGGCAGAACTGATGAAGATGTATTGTCTGATTGGAACAATATACCTCGCAGAGTAAGTGTTGCCTCATTTTTCATGGACGAAACAGAGATCACCAATTTCGAATACAGGGAATACCTGCATTGGCTGAACCGTGTCTTTGGGAGCAATCACCAGAGGTATCTGGATGCAGTTCCGGATACACTTGTGTGGCGTGACCCACTGGCTTACAACGAACCCTTTATCGAAAACTATTTGCGTCACCCGGCCTATGATGACTATCCGGTTGTTGGGGTAAGCTGGGTTCAGGCGGCAAATTATGCAGCCTGGCGCACCGACAGGGTGAATGAATGGATACTGATTCAAAACGGATATCTTGAGATGAACGTGGATGACCAGACACCAGCAAACCATTTTACCACATTAGGTTACCTTTCCGGGAGTTATGAAGGCCTTGTACGTGAAGACATTCAACGACGGGTCAGATGGGAGGATGGTCTCCTGTTTCCTCGCTACAGACTACCTACTGAAGCGGAATGGGAATACGCCGCATTGGGCCTCATTGGAAGCACTGACGATGAATTGCTGTTAAACAGAAGAATCTATCCATGGGAAGGTCCCAATGTCAGAAGCCCCCACAGAAGAACTCGCGGTGAGTTTATGGCAAACTTTCAGCGTGGTCCCGGTGACTTAAGCGGAATCGCTGGTGTGGATATTGGAAGTGGAGATATTACCATGCCGGTCTATTCATTCAGACCTAATGACTTTGGGCTCTACAACATGGCGGGTAACGTTAACGAGTGGGTTAAGGATGTATACAGACCCCTCTCCCACGAAACCGTTGCGGAGTTCCGCCCTTTTAGAGGCAATGTGTTCAGAAACATTGCGCGGGATGATGATGGAAATATTCTCTTTGATCCGGAAACCGGAGAAGTTATCTATGAGGAGATACAGGAGGGTCAAAGGACATATCGACAAGGAAACTTCATCGACTATCGCGACGGTGACAGCATGTCTGCCATTGCGGAAGATTTCCCCGTTTATCCTGAAAACCAAACACTGATCACAAATCAGAGCAGGGTGTATAAAGGGGGTAGCTGGAGAGATCGCGTTTATTGGTTGTCTCCCGCTACACGTAGACACATGGATCAAAACAAAGCAACCAACGACATCGGCTTCCGGTGTGCCATGGATCAGATCGGTGGTGCGCAATCACGATGAAAAATCACCATCATCAGATTTTCGACCTTTTAGCCCTTAACGGCAACATTTGTATCGACAGCAGAAGGGCCGGGAACGGTTCTGTGTTCTTTGCCCTTAAAGGCGAAAATTTTGATGGCAACCGGTTTGCTGCCAAAGCATTAAAAGCTGGTTGTGCAAAGGCTGTTGTTGATGATCCCAATTTAAATATAAATGATCAATACATCATTGTAAATGATGTACTCTCTTTCCTTCAGGAAATTGCCAGAGAATACCGTAAAAAACTGAATATCCCTTTTCTGGGGATTACCGGTACAAACGGAAAAACCACAACAAAAGAGCTGTGTCAGGCCGTACTTTCCAAATCATTTAACTCCTTCGCAACAAAAGGAAACCTGAACAACCACATCGGCGTTCCTGTTACGCTTCTTTCGCTAAAACCCGGGCATAATTTTGCAGTTATTGAAATGGGCGCCAACCATGTCGGGGAGATCGAAGCATTGAGCGAAATTGTCAGGCCTACGCACGGACTGATTACCAACATCGGCAAAGCACATCTTGAAGGATTTGGCAGTGTGGATAACATAGAGAAGGCCAAAACGGAACTCTATAGGTTTGTGCAAAAACAGGGCGGAACGATTTTCGTAAATGGTGATGATCCCAGAATGATCAAATATGCTGGTACAAAAAATGCCGTTACCTATGGTAAAGACACTGGATTCCATTGCAGCGGAACCATTATGCAAAACATCCCTTTCCTTGAAGTTGCCTTCGAAACAAATAAGGATTTTGGCACCCTGAAAGAAAAAGCTTCGGGGATAATAAAAACCAAACTTACAGGCAGCTATAATTTTGGGAATGTCATGGCAGCCATTACGATCGGTTTGTACTTCGGGGTGCCTCTGAAAGAGGTCATTCAGGCCATTGAAGGCTACACCCCCCGGAATAACCGGTCCCAAATCGTGCAAACCCAAACGAATACCCTACTGATGGATGCATACAATGCCAATCCAACAAGTATGATTGCCGCACTTGAAAACTTCCAACTGATAAAAAACGAACCCAAAGCCGTTTTTCTTGGCGACATGCTGGAGCTCGGTGATGATTCAAAAAAAGAGCACGAACAGATCGTAAAATATCTACGCCAACACCCTTCATGGCTAAAAGTCCTGGTTGGCAAACACTTTCAATCTGTTGCATCTGACCAAAACGACCTGGCCACCTTTTCAAATACTGCAGAGGCTGCAAAATGGTTAAAGAATCATCCTGTAAGTGGTCATCAGGTTCTGATAAAAGGATCGAGGGGAGTCCAGATGGAACAACTCCTTAAATATCTTTGATAAGATGAAAACATACCGTGCCATAGGGATCATGTCGGGGACATCACTCGACGGGGTGGATCTGGCATACTGTATTTTTAGAAAAACGGATGACGTATGGCTTTTTGACATCATTAAGGCAAATACGATTGCCTATCCCACCGATTGGAAGGATAAGTTAAAACATGCCGGACAGCTAACCGGGGATCAGCTTATGTCGCTTCACATGGCATACGGGCTTTTTCTTGGAGAGCAAGTAAGCGGCTTCATCAATGACCACCAAATCGACAAGAAAGACCTGCTTGTTGCCAGCCACGGACATACGGTCTTTCATAAGCCGGAACACGGTTATACATTCCAGCTGGGGCATGGTGCTGCCATTGCCGCAAGCTCAGGATGCAACACCATCTCAGATTTCAGATCGGCAGACATGGCGCTGGGTGGTCAGGGTGCACCCCTCGTACCCATAGCCGACCGTGAATTGTTTGGAGATTACGATGCCTGCCTCAATCTCGGCGGATTTACGAACATTTCATACGACTTAAATCAACAGCGGATCGCCTTTGACATCTGTCCGCTGAACTTTGTTCTTAACCGCCTGGTGCGCAATGCCCGAATCCTGGACAAAACCGGAATACTCGATTTCGACCCTTCCGGACGTATTGCACGTTCAGGATTGCTGGATGGCGAGCTGTTGGAAAAGCTTAATGGCATCCCCTATTACCTTCAGCAACCACCCAAAAGCCTTGGTGAAGAATGGGTGAACGAGTGGATCCAGCCTTTACTGGAACGACCTGATAACCAAATTGAAAATCTGCTGCATACCTTTTGCCATCATGCAGCGTTTCAGATCGCAGAGATCATAAAACGCATCCCAAATTGCAAGAATGTTCTAATTAGCGGTGGTGGTGCTTATAATTCATTCTTCATCGAATTGCTTCGAAATAATGTGGGAAGCCATATCACATTAAGCATTCCTGAAAAACAGATCATAGACTTTAAAGAGGCGCTGATCTTTGCGTGGCTGGGAGTGCTTTGTCTGCGTAAAGAGCACAATTGTCTGGCCTCGGTAACCGGTGCATCTAAAAATGTCATCGGCGGAAGCATCCATTTCGCCTGACCCTGATCCTTATATAACAAACAAAGCTTCATTTCTTTGAAACACTTTAATAAAAAAGGTTTCCGGCATGTTTTTCCTTTGCTTATTAGGGCAATTTCATTAATTTTGTCGCATGCAGATTATATGCATGCGTTTATTTTATAAGATATTGATATTCAATATATAAATAACAAACTTCATCATAAAAATCTTTTAACAGAAATGGACACAACCATCACCAAACCCCAAGTCTCAAAAGTAAAGTTTCCAGCCAATTATGTGGAGGAAATGATGCATCGTTTTCACTATGATGCAGATACTGTTTCCATAATTGAAAAAGAGGATCTGCTGCCTGGCGGCCTGCTGGAGCGACTGCACATGGCCTATCCGCAACATTCAGGGTTAAAGGAGGAAGCTGAGTTCTTGTTTAATGACAAAAAACAGTACTATGGACTAAAGGGGTTCCGCGAGATTGTCAAAGTTTTAAATGACCACGGGATCCAAATCGGCCACCTTGAGGAGCGTGAGCTTTTCATAAAGGTTTACCGTTTCATGGCTACCAAGCACGTGCTGAACACCATTAACTGGTCAAACTTTGAAAAGGACTCCGTTTTTCAGCTTGTGTTCCCGCAACCTGGAATGATACGGCCCGACATCACCAAAGCCTATCTGAATGCCGGTTCAGAAGAGGAAAAGGAAAAGATCATCAAGGATTACATCAGGGAAACCAATCCGCACGATGGAAAGCAATTGTTGAACAAACCCACCTTTGTGAACGAAAATGGCAGGACTGAAGTGGTGGAAGGCAGCCAGCACAAATATCCGCAATGTCAGCTGATTTTTGACATCCAGACACAAAACTGTTTCGCCTTCTGCAACTACTGCTTTCGCCACGCTCAGGTTCGCGGCGATGAAGACATGTTCATACAGAAAGACATATACCAGATCCACGAATACCTGAAGCAGCACAAAGAGGTAACCGATGTGCTTATCACTGGTGGGGATGCCGGCTTTATCAAGGCGGATCGCTTTGAAGAATACATCACGCCGATCATTGAAGATCCCGAAATGAGCCACGTAAAGAGTATCCGTTTGGGTACGCGGGTACTTACGTATGATCCCGAAATGATCATCAAGAAGTCGTATGACAAGATGCTTTCCCTTTTTAAAAAGCTTTACGACAATGGGATTCAGCTGGTATTCATGTCACATTTTTCAACTCCCCGTGAGTTGATGAACCCCAGCACCATTGCTGCAATCCGCAGACTGAAGGCCCATGGTGCAACCATCAAAAGCCAGAGCCCCATCATGAATCACATCAGCCTGTTCCAGGATGATGATGGAAAGATC
>SLNX01000017.1 GCA_007132825.1 Bacteroidales bacterium
CCGCGACTTTTGATTTGGATTACCTGGGGTTCCCAGCGCATGGTAAAGTAGGTAGCATGTGCGAGACCATCCGTTGCTTTTACAAAATATTTGCTGCAAATGTTATCCTGAGGTATGTGGCAGTCGACACAAGTGGCATCTCTGGCATGGCTGTCTTTGCTCCAGGAAGCGAAATAGGGGTACATTACGTGGCAATTGATACACGTTTCCGGCTCCTCAGAGAGATAGGATGTCGCGTTGGAAATGTGTACAACCAGCAACAATATGCCGGCCAATATGCCTGTAAGTACAATGACTGTGAAACGCCATTTCGGCGGGGGTACCAGCAGGTGAAATAACTTCTTCAAAAATGTCATGACGCACCTGTTTTATAATCACGAAAAATAGTACCGAAATATAAAAAAATAATTTGATAACTTTGCAAAATTCTCCATCTTTAGCGAAATTGTTCTTTAGATTAAATAAAAACAATTTGAAAAAATCTGATAGCAGTGTTTTATGTTTATTTATATTTACTATTTATCTAAATAATTACTAAATTTGTTGACAGATCATTTATTTAAAATGAGTGTTTTATTCAAGTGTTTTGCCGATGTTTAGAATATTGCGCATGGTATTGAGTCTTTCTTTCATCATAATCGGCCTATTGCAGCTGCATGGATCCGTATTATATACAAACTTGGGCGGTATTAACCAAACTGACAGCCTGGTAGAGGTGGTCAAGGAGAGGTTTTATGACGATTCCCTTATCATGGATGCTCATTTAAGGCTGGGCAGGATCTACAGAATGACTGAACCGAAGCGAGCAATTGATCATATGAAAACAGGTTTGGACATTGCTGAAAAGAATCAATTCGGTTGCATTGCCGGTAAAGCGCTGGCTGATATTGGGGCTTTATATTGGCGTTTAAGTAATTTCAATCTTGCCTTTGATTTCTTTATAGAGGCGGGTCATGTATTTGATCAGGAAGGTGATCTGGCCGGGAATGCCCGTATTCTGACCAGTATCGGAGTCATCTTTTCGCAACAAGGGCATTATGATCGTGCCCTGGAATATCATTTGCAGGCTTTGGAACTGTTTGAAGATATCGACTCGCTTGCCCTTTCTGCATCTGTTCATAATAACATCGGTATGATATACCTTGAGAAAGGTGATTACGATCAGGCTGAGTACTATCATCGAAAATCTTTGGAGATAAAGAAAACATACGATGACTTCACAGGTAAAGGTTTCTCATACAACAACCTTGGAACTATCCGAAAACAACAAGGGGAATTTGAAGAGGCACTCGAGTATTTTAATAAGAGTTTAACAATCAGACAAGAAATAGGGGATAATCTTCAGATTGCAAATACAATGAGCAATTTGGCAAATCTTTACTTTCTTAAGCAAGATTATGGTCAGGCCGTTGAATTACTGAAGCTTTGTTTGGCTATATATGAAGAAATAGATCAACGGGCAGGCCTGGCAAATGTCAATCACATTCTGGGAAAGGTCTATGCAGCGATTGGTGATTATGAAAACAGCCAGAGTTACTATGAGTTAAGCCTGAGTATTTCGAAGCAATTGAACCTGGCAAATTTGATTCGGAATAACTATAAATCATTAAGCGAGTTGTTTGCGCTAAGCCGGAATTATCGCAGGGCTTATGATAATCAGCTTAAGTATCTGGCGCTCCGTGATTCTATTTATGATGCTGAATCGGCCAGGCGGGTTGCTGAGCTCAGATTTTTACATGAAAGCAAACTAAAGGAAAATGAATTGCAACTATTGCGTAAATCAAGTCAAATTACGGAATTGAATTATGAAAAACAGAGATTGTTCCGCAACTTTCTGCTACTGTTGATTTTTCTCATCCTTGTAACTTTGGTTGTTATCTATTTTCGATTTCTCGAATATAAAAAAACAAATGCACTGCTGAAAAAGCAGAAAGAGGAGATCGCTGCATCCAATAAAAAGCTCAAAGAGTTGAATCTTAGTTTATTTGAGCATCAGGAAAAAGTGGAAAACCTTAACAAAAAGCTGAAGGAGTCTGAACGTAACCTGATCAATATCAATAAGACAAAGGATAAGTTTTTTTCAATTATCTCGCACGATTTGCGCAACCCATTGGCTGGGATAATAAGTTTTTCCCGTATACTAAAGCGAGACTTTGACATGCTTTCTAAGGAGGAGCTTCTTGAATTGGCCTCAGATCTGGATACATCGGTGTTCAGGATCAACAATCTGTTAGACAATCTTCTGCTATGGTCGAGAACGCAAACAGGAAAGATCAGCTTCAAACCAGAGAAGCTCCTGCTAAAAGAGGTCATCACAGAGAATTTCGAGTTGTTTTCTCCCAATGCCAGGCAAAAACAGATTGAACTGGTTGACAAAACAGAAAGCCATCTAATGGTGTATGGAGACACCAACATGACCGATACAATTTTAAGAAACCTGATATCAAACGCGCTGAAATACTCCCATCCCGGTGGCAAGGTCATTGTTTCTGCAAAAGAGAAGAATGGATTCATTGAGGTCTCAGTTGCTGACACAGGCATAGGAATCTCCGAGCAGGATCAAAATAAACTGTTTCGTTCAGACATTCTTCATTCTACTTATGGAACAAAAGATGAAAAAGGCAGCGGCCTTGGTTTGCTGTTATGCCGGGAATTTGTTCAACGACAAGGTGGAAATCTGTCGATAAAAAGTGAGATAAATAAAGGTTCTGTATTTTCTTTTACTCTGCCACGGGGCAATAGCTGATTTGTAGTTAAAAATTATTGTATATTTGCACTCCTTTTACTGGGGCATTGCGGATGTGGCGTAATTGGTAGCCGCGCCAGACTTAGGATCTGGTGCCGAAAGGCGTGGGGGTTCGAGTCCCTTCATCCGCACTTTATATATATTAAAATCCTGCCTAATAGGCGCGTACAAGCGAAAATCACAATATTCAAACATAAAGGAGTGATTTACTTGTTGCTATAAAGCAAAAACCAATGCGTGCGGAAGTCAAGATCTGTCCTTTTTTTTGTGCCAAATTACTTTGGTAAATACTCTTTTCCCAAGGTGTTGCCACCAGGCTGAATTGTTTTTGACCGTGTAAGGCGGTTGGGATTGTTTTTTTTGCTTCTGGCGATTTATTTATCCGCGTTCATCCTTCGTATCCGCGTTATCCGCGTGCTATTTGGTGAAAGGAACACAGATCCCGCACGTGCGGGAAACTGATTTACGCGGATAAAAACATGAAGCAAGAAGAACTAAAACGCCGCCATCAGCAGGTCAATGTCCTGGTAAGGGATGCGAAAGTATTCGCCGATATATTGGTTGGTGAGGGTTCCGTTGTAGACATAAACGCCCTGACGGACTCCGGGATCTCGTTTCAACATAATTTCAGTGCCACCCTCTTCCCCAATTCCAAGGAGTACGGGTGCAAAAAAGTTGGAAAAGGCATAAGAGGCGGTGTTTGGAACACGCGAAGCAATATTAGGAACACAATAATGGGTAACGCCATGTTTCTTAAACACAGGATCGGAATGGGTGGTAACCCTGCTGGTCTCAATACAACCGCCCTGGTCGATGCTCACATCCACAACCACACTGCCATATTTCATCTTGCTCACCATCTCTTCGTTAACAACAATGGGTGATCTCCCCCAGGGGGCGTGGATGGCGCCAATCAGCACATCAGCGTGCCGAAGGCATTTCGACAATACCTTTGGCTGAATGATTGAAGTAAATATTCTGGTATTCAAATTGTTTTGAAGCCTGCGCAGCTTGTAAACCGAGTGATCAAATATCTTCACAGTGGCACCCAGTCCCATTGCTGCCCTTGCAGCATATTCGCCAACAGTGCCGGCTCCCAAAATCACCACTTCGGTGGGAGTAATCCCTGATAGTCCGCCAAACATACGTCCTTTGCCATACTGTTTATTGCTTAAATATTCTGCGGCGATCAAAATCGCAGTGTTTCCGGCAATCTCACTCATGCTGCGCAGCAGCGGAAAGGTGTTCGCCTTATCACGAATGAATTCAAAAGCGATGGCAGTCACCTTTTTCGACATCAGGGTACGGAAATAATTCTCCTTCTGCATCGGCAACGCCACCGTGGAAAATATAACCTGCCCTTTTTTGACATATTCCAGCTCCTTGTCGCTGAGTGGCGCAACCTTCAGAATGATATCGGCCTGAAAAACCTCCTTATCGGAATAAACAATTTCACATCCGGCATTTGCATATTCCTTATCCAAATAGAAAGCATTGTTACCTGCTTTCGACTGAAGCAGTATCCGATGGCCGTTTTGAGTAAGAAGTGAAGCAGCCTCAGGGGCCAGGGCAACCCGGCTCTCGTCGTAGGTAGTTTCAAGTGGTATTCCGATCACCAGGCTGTTTTTGCGCTTTTTTACCTCAAGCATCTCTTCCTGTGGACTGAAGTGCCACGACCTGGAAAAAACCTTGTAATCGCTGCCAGAACCATCCATATCTGAATTTTTTAAATCATGAGTGTGCTCCAAAAAACTTTTATTTCTTTGTTTGTTGAGAAAAGATATACCTCCAAAACAACCTTTTTTCTTCATTGACAATCGAAAATCGATCATCGAAAATCATCCATCGCTTCATTAGAACCTTATAATCCTTTCCCCACCCTTATCAACCATTTCTACTTTAATGCAATTCTCCGGAAGCAATGCTTCCAGTTTTTCCGGCCATTCAATAAAACAATAGCTGCCTGAGAAGAAATAGTGTTCATATCCGAGATCATACACCTCCTCAATTTTGTCAATCCTATAAAAATCAAAATGATATATGCTTTCACCATCATTTGTTACGTAATGATTCACGATGGAAAAAGTAGGACTGCTTACCTGTCCCTCCGCACCAAGGAAGTTACACAATGCTTTAATATATGTGGTTTTTCCGACCCCCATGGCTCCGAAAATGGCAAAAATGCGTGAATCGGGATATTCGGCAAGCAGTTCCTTTGCAACAACATCCAGATCCGCAACTCCCTTAGCATGAAAAACTTTGTGCGCTGTAACCATTAAAAAATCTATTTCGGTGTGAGATATATAAATGGAACCATCATTTCATCCAGTGAAACACCACCATGCTGGAATGTGTTCCTGTAATAATTCACATAATAATTATAATTATTGGGATAGGCGAAAAACCTGTTCTCAAGGGCAAAAATAAAATTGGCGCTTACATGATCGCGCGGAAGATAGGCATCTTCAGGGTTCTTAATTTCAAAAACCTCTTTGGTGTCATATTGCAGGTTCTTTCCCGTTTTGTATCGCAAATTCGTATTGGTGTTTTTATCTCCAACCACTTTCGTGGGATTGTGGACAAGAACCGAGCCATGGTCAGTGGTGATTATGACGGGGATTTTTTTGTCTGCAAGCTGTCGGATGATATCAAGCAACGGGGAATGGTCAAACCAGCTCACGGTTAATGACCGGTAGGCGGCCTCGTCGTCTGCAAGTTCCTTGATCACCTCCATTTCGGTTCGTGAATGCGACAACATATCAACAAAATTGTATACCAACACATTGAGCTGCTTATCCA
>SLNX01000059.1 GCA_007132825.1 Bacteroidales bacterium
CAACGTGATGGACTGAAGATATGGTTTGATAAGGAATGGGTTCACCTGCGTGCTTCAAATACTGAGCCTGTAATCCGGCTTTATGCCGAGAGTGACAATGCAGTGAAGTCCGAAAACATTGCAAACAACATTAAGAATGATATCAGTGAGGTTCTGAAATCTCTTTAGTTACCTGCATCGCTTCTTCTATGTGTCTGATATCGCTGACATAAAGCACCAGCTGGGTATTGATATCCTTCATCCGGCAGCGCTGGGGATGTTTTTGGGTAAAATTCAAAATGTTTCCAAATGCCTCACTCTGATAATAGTTGCTGCGTTCTCCCTCTGGTAAATATGCTATCATTTTTCCGGCTTTTAAAATGAGTTTGACAAAACCGGCCTGCTGCGCATATCTGCGAAGCCGGATCACCTGCATAAGTCCCTTTGCAGGTTCAGGCAATGGTCCGAAGCGATCGGTCAGTTTTTGTCGAAAATTTTCCAGACCCTTATCATCTTTAATATTATCAAGTTCCTTATACAGCTCTATACGTTCTTCGATGTTGCTGACATAATTGCTGGGAAGCATTAACTCCAGGTCTGTTTCTATATGACAATCCCTAACGGACGGCAATTTTGATTGCACGTCGGCAGTAACTTTGTCATCACTGAAAAGATCTTTAAACGCTGTTTCTTTTAGTTCAGCTATTGCTTCATCAAGAATCTTGTGATAGGTGTCAAAACCAACCTCTGAGATAAAACCACTTTGTTCTGCCCCCAGCAGGTTGCCTGCACCCCGAATGTCAAGATCGCGCATGGCAATATTGAACCCGCTGCCCAACTCGGAAAACTCTTCAATGGACTTCAATCGTTTACGTGCTTCATCTGTTAGGGTGAGCATAGGAGGCGACAATAAATAACAAAATGCCTTTTTATTGGTCCTCCCAACACGCCCGCGCATCTGGTGCAGGTCACTCAAACCAAAATGATGCGCATTATTTATGATGATGGTGTTGGCATTCGGAATATCCAGCCCCGATTCTATAATGGTTGTGGAAACCAGTACGTCATAATCTCCGTTTATGAAGTCCACCATGATCTTCTCCAGCTTTGTTCCATCAAGCTGGCCGTGTCCGATGGCAATCTTAACATCCGGACAGTTCCGGCTGATGATCTCTGCAACCTCCGCAATGTTTTGTACACGGTTGTGAACAAAGAATACCTGGCCCCCGCGATTCACCTCATACATGATTGCTTCTTTGATCAATGTCTCATTGAAAACATGTACTTCGGTGATGATGGGATAGCGGTTTGGCGGTGGTGTATTAATGTACGACAAATCTCTGGCTCCCATAAGCGAAAATTGCAGTGTCCGCGGAATGGGAGTGGCCGTAAGTGTCAGTGTGTCGACATTTACACGCAATGCCTTGAGGCGCTCCTTAGAGGCCACACCAAACTTCTGCTCTTCATCAATGATAAGAAGTCCAAGGTCCTTGAAGGCGATATCTTTGCTTAATAAGCGGTGGGTGCCAATCAAAATGTCAACGGTTCCATCTGCGGCACCCGTGACTGCGGCTTTACGTTCTGCAGTGCTGCGGAAACGGCTGATATAATCAATTTTGCAGGGCAGCTCCTTAAGTCTGTCGCTGAAGGTGTAATAGTGTTGCAAGGCAAGGATGGTGGTAGGCACCAGAACAGCAACTTGTTTGGAATCGGCCACCGCCTTAAATGCTGCCCGGATGGCAACCTCCGTTTTCCCAAAGCCAACATCTCCACAGATGAGCCTGTCCATCGGATGCTCTGATTCCATGTCCTTTTTAACATCCAATGTGGCTTTTTCCTGATCAGGAGTGTCTTCATAAATAAAGGAAGCTTCAAGCTCATGCTGCAAATAACTGTCGGGTGAGAAAGCATAACCTTTCTGCGCCCTTCTTTTGGCATATAATCTGATCAGATCTTCGGCAATGTCCTTGACCTTCTTTTTGGTTTTACTTTTTAACCGGTTCCATGCGTTGGATCCTAACCGGTGAAGGGTAGGGGCAACACCCTCTTTTCCCGTGTATTTTGAAATGCGATGAAGTCCGTGAATACTGACATAAAGAACATCATTGTTCTTGTACACGAGCCGAATAGTCTCCTGCAACCTTCCATTCACCTCCATCTTTTCAAGTCCGCTGAAAATGCCAATTCCATGATCAATGTGGGTTACAAAGTCACCCGGTTTAAGGCTGTAAAGCGATTTGATGCTAAGGGCCTGTTTCCCTGGGAATTTGTCGCGGATACGGTAACGGTGATAACGATCGAATATCTGATGATCGGTATAGCATGCAAGATGATTGTCATAATCGATAAACCCTTCGTGAAGGTTCAGCAATACCGGTTTGTATAACAATCCTTCAGAGCGTTCCTCTGCATCCGAGAGGGTTTCGAAAATACTCCTGATCCGGTCTGCTTGCCTGGGGTTGTCGAACAGGATGTAATTCTGCAGCTTTTCCCTGTTGTTGCTTTTCAGATTGCTGAATAACAGGTCAAACTGTTTGTTAAAGCCTGGTTGGGGAGCACAATTGAATTGTATGCTGCTGTGATAAGTTTTGTGAGAATAGGGTCTGCCGAAGGATACTAGTTTTTTATTCTGCAGCCGTTCCTTTATCTCACCAGGAGTTATAAAAATCTCTGAATCTGGAAGATCTGTGTCATTCGCCTTTTGGGATACTTCCAGTAAAATGTTTGCATCTTCAGCAAATATCAAAGAAGATTTGGGCATGGCATCGGGAAGGAATTCTTGACTTCCGCTTTGTTGCGCCATGGTATGAATATCCGGCAAAATACTTATTGCTTCATAAACCTCTTTTGAAAGCTGTGTTTCGGGATCGAAGCTTCGAAGGCTTTCAATGGCTTCGTTCATCACCTCGATTCTGAATGGGAGGTCATTTGAAAAGGAAAAAACATCGATGATTCCTCCTCGTATGGAATACTGGCCCGGTTCCACTACAAAATCGGCATGCTCAAATCCGTATTCGAGCAATACCTCCATAATGAAATCAACAGACAGTCCGGAGCCTTTTTCAATTTTTAGAATGCTTTTTCTCAAAAGGTTACGAGATAATACCTTTTCACATAAAGCCTCCGGGTAAGTGACAATAACCATGCTTTTGTTGTCGGTGGCCAGTCTGTTGATCACTTCTGAGCGGAGTAATATGCCTGCATGATCTTCCTGCAGGCTGGTAAAAGGTGTTTTAAACGATGATGGGAAAAAAAAGACATTGCGCGTTTCATAGCTTTTGTCTTTGTCTCCGAGCAGATTTTCCAGGTCATTAAAATAATAAGCAGCTCTTTCTTTATGTGATAGGATGAAAAGGAATGTTTTCTTAATTCTTTTGATGCATGCAGCAGACAAAACCGCTGATGCTGAGCCTGCCAGCCCCTCAAGCAAGACTGCCTCCCGGATGTCCGACCTCAAATAGCCAATGAGAGCCTTGTAAGGGTCGCTATTCGAAAATTGACTGATAAAACCTTCGGTGTTCAAAACGCTACTGATTATTCGGGATTTTCCTGCAAAAATGATTCCAGTTTTTCAACCATGTGCCTGGGTCCGGTAAAGAAGGGTGCCCTTTGATGCAGGGTTTCCGGCTCAATGTTCATGATACGTTTGAACCCGTTGCTGGCTTTTCCTCCAGCTTGTTCGGCGATGTAGGCAATGGGATTGCACTCATAAAGCAACCGAAGTTTGCCATTCGGGTTTTTGGTGGTGCCCGGATAAAGGAATATACCCCCCTTGATCAGGTTTCTGTGAAAGTCAGCAACCAGCGATCCAATATAGCGGGATGTGTAAGGCCTCAGAGTGTCGGCATCACTTTCCTGGCAATACTTGATATACCTTTTGACCCCTTCGGGAAAATAGATATAGTTGCCCTCATTGATTGAATAGATGTGCGCTGAACTGGGAAATTTCATGTCGGGATGTGACAAGCAAAATATTCCTACGGATGGGTCGAGTGTGAAACCGTTAACCCCTTTTCCGGTTGTGTAAACAAGCATGGTGGACGAGCCATAGATGACATATCCGGCAGCTGCCAGGTTTACTCCCGGCTGAAGCAGGTCTTGCTGTGTTCCACCACCTGCCTCAGTAACCCTGCGGTAAATTGAAAAGATGGTTCCGATCGAAACATTGGACTCAATGTTGCTGCTTCCGTCCAGTGGGTCCATGGCTACCACATATTTTCCCAATTCTGAAAATTCGTTACTAAAAGAGATCACTTTTTCGTTTTCCTCAGATGCAATTGCGCAGCACTCTCCCCCTCCCTTTAAGGCAGTAATAAACATTTCGTTGGCAAACACATCCAGTTTTTTTTGTGTTTCTCCCTGGATGTTTTCCTTGCCAACGGTACCAAGAATGTCTACAAGGCCGGCTGCATTTATTTCCCGGTTCACAATCTTTGCCGCCGTTGCAATGTCGTTGAGCAGGCGGGTCAATGCACCCTTTGCATGCGGATACTCCGATTGACGCTGAATGATGAATTCTGTAAGTGTGGTGATCTTGCTACGATGTACCATATTTATGTTTTTTGTCGACACAATACGCGACTAAGATAATGATTCTTCTTGTTTAATTAGTGAAATAAGCATCATGAATGCATTTCTTGCCGCGCGTATCGTGTTTCTCTCCCTGCTGTCAGCCAGATTAAATTTTTTGGTTAACGACTTTTCCTTTCCCGCGACTGATATCCATGTTGTACCAACCGGTTTCTCCCGGGTACCTCCTTCCGGGCCGGCAATTCCGGTAATTCCGATTGCATAATCCACAAACAAAAGCTGTTTGACACCCAAGGCCATCTCTCTGGCAACTTCTTCACTCACCGCTCCATATTGATTTATTGAAATACCGCTCACATTAAGCAATTTTGTTTTAGCTGAATTGTGATAAGCGATAATACTTCCTTTAAAATATGCAGAACTGCCAGGAACACTGGTAACCCGGTGGGCAATGTAACCACCTGTGCAGCTTTCAGCTGTTGCCAGCGAAAGCTTTCTTTCGGTTAACAACCTCCCTGCAACAGATTCAAGGGTGTCGTCATCATAACCCCAAATATATTGAGGGATGATTTCCTCTAACTTCTTGATTTCTTCGTAGATGCAATCATGAATTACATCCTCACGGGCACCTTTTCCGGTAAGTCGAAGCTTCACGATTCCCATCGATGGCAGATAGGCAAGCTGTATATGATCCGGAAGCTGATCCTCCCAGTCGGACAACATCTGGGCCAGGTTGGATTCACCAATACCCTGTGTCAATACGGTTCTGTGCACAATGTATTGCTCACGAGGCTCTTTCCCTAAAACCGGAAGAATCTGCTTTTCCATCATTTCCCGCATCTCATAAGGAACACCGGGCATGGCCACTACCGAAAGCTTATCCCTCCTGAACCATAATCCCGGAGCAGTACCATAAGGGTTGGACAATAGATCTGCGATTTCAGGAACCATGGC
>SLNX01000155.1 GCA_007132825.1 Bacteroidales bacterium
CGGGCAAGGGCAATGTGACTCCTGACATGGAAAGGGTTGTATGCGAGTGCCGATTTGAAATATTTGCGGGCATCTTTTTGTGTCAGGGTATCCGACAACATCATCACACCATGTTCATAATACAAAGAGTCGATATGGGCAATGGCATGGTTAAAATCTTTGCGTAGCAGTGCTATCCTTTCAGAAAGCTTCTCATAAAACGGAAAAATCTCCTCCGGATCGTTTTTTCTGATGTCGATCCAATGATGAAATGGTGCATAATCGATCACTGCCATTGCAGATTCGGCATCACAAAGAATGAATTCATCAAGCAGTAGCTTTTCAGGATTCGCTACCGAGAGCCCTGCTGCCTGATTATAAATCAATTCAAGCTGATCAGCAGCATGGTAATAGGATTTCAGCGCATTGTTCCATTTTGTCATCCGATCCTGCATCCGGTCATCATAATAAAAACGATAATCAACAAATTCGATCCTTAAATCATTCATATCGCCATCATAACGAAAAGAAAACTCAAACCAGGTATTATCTTCTTCACCAATGCACAATGCCCTGATGTGATCTTCGAAAACAACTGCATCCGACAAACCGGTGACTTTTAGTTGTATATCAGCCAAATCAGGAATAAGAACATGTTCAAGGCTGAAATCATGATAAAAGATATCTCCCGTTACAGTTTCTTTGTCCGGTTTGATGGTTAGCAGATACTTGCTACCTTGCTTCAGGTACAGATGGATTGTAAGGTCAGCCTTATACTGATATCTGGTGAATGCCCTGAGCTTCCCCGATCCTTCAGCAATCATGAGCAGGATTTGATTGATGTCGCTTGCCCGCTGATCGGGGTAGGGATTGAAAGAGAACTCCTGATGCACCTGCTTTTGTGTAACGATCTGCTGACCGGAGGCAGCAAGCAGCATGCTACCGGTCAACATAAGTAGGAGAGCTGTTTTCAGATATTTCAGAAAACCGGGATATATCATTGAATTATCGTGCGCAATGGAACAACTACTTTCTTTTTTTATTGACGACAAAGTTAGTGTTTTAGCTTTAATGAATGTTGCACATAAGGCTATTTGGAATTATCAGGAATAAATGTAATTTTGTGTGTTTCACAAAACCATACAGTCATGATCATAAAAATACATCCTGAGAATCCAAGTCAGCGTCTGATAAGGCTGGTTGCAGACTGCATCCGCCAGGGAGGTGTTATTGTTTACCCAACCGATACGGTTTACGCATTGGGTTGTGACATAAGTCAGCCGAAAGCTGTTCAGCGAGTTGCACAGATTAAAGGGGTAAAGGCGGAGAAGGCCAATTTTTCCCTGATTTGTCATGATCTTAGCTATATATCAGAGCTCACAAAACCATTCAGCACGAGTGTTTATAAAGCGATGAAAAAGGTATTGCCCGGGCCTTACACATTTATCCTGAATGCCAACAGCAACGTACCCAAACTGTTTCAAAGCAGGAAAAAAACGGTAGGGATCAGGATTCCTGACAACAACATTCCTCGTGAAATAGTTCGGGAGCTGGGCAACCCGATCATTTCCACTTCTGTTTATGATGATGATGAGATCCTGGAATATACCACCGACCCTGAATTAATCCATGAGAAATATGAATCGCTGGTTGACATTGTTGTTGATGGCGGTTTTGGAGACAATCAGGCATCTACGGTGATAGATTGTACTGGAGAGGATCTTGTTGTAATTCGTGAGGGGAAAGGCACTTTGGACCATATCCTGTAAAAACAATTAAACAATCATAGCGTAACTGATGCCACATCATCATTAAGGATGGTGCTTAATTTGTCTCTATAGAGATCTCTCTGAACAAAAAATTCATTCATGTATGCTTCCGGCAGCGGATCGCCGCTTGGAAAATCAAGCCTGAGATGGTCGACCTGCTGACCGTTTTTCCAGAACCGGAAACACACGTGCGGACCGGTGGCCATTCCGGTGCTTCCCACATAGCCGATCACATCACCCTGCGACACCCTGACACCCGGTTTAATGCCGGTAGCAAAGCGCGACATATGCAGATACTGGGTCTCGTAAACGGCATTGTGTCGGATACGTACATAGTTTCCGTTGCCCCTGGTGTAACTCGTTCGCGTTATAACACCATCGCCAACTGCCAGGATTGGCGTGCCGTGCGGTGCGGCATAATCAGTTCCGTAATGGGGTCTGCGGTCGCCATGGATCGGATGGAGCCGGCTGTGTGAATAGCGACTTGTTATGCGGCCAACCTCAAGCGGTGCCCTTAGAAATGTCTTTCGCATATTGTTTCCATCCCCATCAAAATAGCCATTAATGGTATCGGAAAGAAACCGATATGCTTCAATCTCCCGACCACGATGGATAAAATGAACTGCATCAACACGTGATACACCAATGGAGCGATCGCCCACATACTGTTCCGAATAAAGCACCTTGAAACGATCGCCCGATTCAATACGATAAAAATCAACAGACCATGCCAGTACACGCGCCATATGGATGACCAGGTCGGGGTGCAGCCCATGCTCCATCATCGTATTCCATAAGGAAGTACGAATAACGCCTGACGCTTTCTTCTTCTTTACAGAAACCTCTTTTTGTCCGCGCTCCACCCTGAGCGAATCGCTGAAATCAAGTATTACATAATCCAGGTCGGAGATCTCATAAATGAAATAGGTGGGTGCAGGAATTGTATCATCGGCAAAATAGGTATAATAATGATTTCCCCTCCTTACCCTTCTTGGATCAAAAACCTGCTGCATGGACTCGGCAATCTGGTGGATTTCCTGTCTTGTCTTGCCCAGGTTCTCCAGGATGTGTGAAAGGGTTTGACGCGACCCCACAACACCTTGTTCTACCCTGTATTCGCCTAGTGGAAAACCAAATTCATCACTTTCAACCTCAACAATTTCCGGAGCATCATCAACCAAATAACAAGTGCCGGTTGGCGCATCGGCAGAAGGACGCGCAATAAAAACAACATAGCTTAAAACAAACAGCACCAATACAAGCACCGGCAGTATATATAACAGAATTCCTGATTTATCTCTCATAGTACTTTTACATCTTTCTTACCCGGCAAAGATAAACAATTCAGACAGCAACAACATGCTTAGATGGGAAATGCTGAACACGATAAAATAGCTTACCAGGGTAAATCCAACAACTTTTTCTTTTGGCGTACCGAGGATCGGTCCGGCACCTGCGCCAAACAGGAAAACCGTGTAAATGATCCCTAAAATCAGAACCGGTGCCATGTTTGGCGTGATCGCAGCAAAGGGCTGTGCAAGCATGAAAGGGGTGTATGCAAGGAGGATCAGCAGCATAGTTTTATCCTGGTTTGCTTCTGATTTAAATGCTTTTGATAACTTGGAAATCAGCAGGGCACCCAGCCAGACAGATAAGGAATACCCCACAAAAGAGATAATGAAAATTCCTGAAAGCTGATCAGACCGCAAAGGGGTGTCCTGAAAAGCAAAAGCCTGCATGATGCGTGTCATACGTCCTGCTGCAGCAAGCACCACAAGTGGCGCTCCATAGGAAACGATAAAGCTTCTCAGCTCGGGAAGGTTATTGGCAAACCTCTTAAAAAACGAAACGGGCTTCGTGAGCACGTCCCAGATCAGTCGTATGTTGTTGCTTTCTTTCATGAAAAATTTTTATTCAAAAATACAACAATGTTTTTATCTTAACTTTGTCTTTACATCAACCTTAATAAACAAAGCATACGACCAATGAGCTGGACCTCCTGGAAGCGTGGTTTTGCCTCTTATCTCAGGCTGGAGCGATCCCTTTCCGATCATTCCATTGTTGCCTATCTGGCTGATGTAGATAAGCTCGCTACCTTTTTTTCATCGGAGTCAAATCAGATTGCACCTGACAAGCTGACGCAAAAAGATCTTCTTAGTTTTATCCGGGAGGTACATGAAATGGGGGTTGGTGCCCGTACGCAAGCCAGGATCATCTCCGGTATCAAGGCATTTTATAAATATTTGCTAATTGAAAATGTGATTCAGAACAATCCGGCCGCCAACCTGGAAACGCCACGCATTGGGAGAAAAATGCCGGAGGTGCTTGCCATCCATGAGGTGGATGCCCTGATTAATGCCATCGACATGAGCACTCCTGAGGGGCAGCGCAACCGGGCCATGATGGAGACACTTTATGGATGTGGTTTGAGGGTTTCTGAGCTTACAAACCTGAAAGTCTCTGACATCTATTTCTCGGATGAGTTTATCAGGGTAACAGGAAAAGGTAACAAACAAAGGGTGGTACCTGTCGGAAGGGAAGCACTTAAGCAGATCAATCTTTATGTCAGCAGTACCCGAAATACAATCAACATGGCCCGTGGATATGAAGACCACCTTTTTCTGAATCGGCGGGGCAAAAACCTGAGCCGTGTCATGGTATTTCTGATAATTAAGGACCTTTGTCGGGCGGCAGGGATAAAGAAAACAGTTAGTCCGCACACCCTGCGCCACAGTTTTGCCACCCACCTGGTTGAGAATGGTGCCGACCTGAGGGCGGTGCAGGACATGCTCGGCCACGAGTCCATTACCACCACAGAAATATACACCCACCTGAGTAAAGAGTATTTGCGCGATAACCTGATCACCTTCCATCCGCGGGCACAGAAGAAAAGGTCACCATAAATCTGAAAAACAAACAGAAATGTCAGGAATATACATACATATCCCTTTCTGCCGGCAGGCTTGTCACTATTGCAACTTCCATTTTTCCGTTTCCCACAGAAACATCGACCCCTTTCTGAAGGCATTGTTGAAAGAAATTGAGATGCGTGAACACTTTTTTCAGGGGTCAAACAAGTCTGAGAAGTCGGTGATTGAAAGTGTTTATTTCGGCGGCGGCACCCCATCTGTCCTGGCAACAAAATCATTAGATACCATCCTCAAAAAAGTTTCGAAGCAATTTAACATATCTGAAAATGCAGAAATTACGATAGAAACCAACCCTGACGACTTAAGCCTTAACAAACTCATGGGATATAAGGCAATTGGTGTAAACAGGTTAAGCATCGGGACTCAGAGCTTTCACGCAAGTGATCTAGCCTACATGAACCGCATTCACACTCCGGGTCAGGCCATTGAAAGCATAAAAAACAGCAAAAAAGCAGGATTCAGCAATATCACCATTGATCTGATCTACGGTACTCCCGGACTGACTGACCGGCTCTGGCAGGAAAACCTGGAACGTGTTGTTGATTTTGAAATACCCCATATTTCAGCCTACGCTTTAACTGTTGAGCCCAAAACACCCCTGGAGTATATGATCAGGAAAGGGAAAGCTTCACCGGTGGATGAGGAGCAATCTGCAAGGCAATTTGCGCAGATGCTTCATTTTTTACAAGATAAAGGATACCTTCATTATGAGATTTCGAATTTTGCAAGATCCGGTTGTTTCAGCCGGCACAACTTACTTTACTGGACA